>NZ_JAUOPX010000009.1:0-139676 GCF_030547455.1 Motilimonas sp. 1_MG-2023
TGCTTATACTCAAATAATGCCCTTTGCCCAACCTTGCGTTGGGCTTTTTTTTGTTGTTATTGGTCGGGTGGTTTATTAAGGCAAGCTTGACTCGTTCGTGATAAAGCATACGCAGGAAGGAGCATTAACGGCAAACAGCGTCTCAGTTAAGGTGAGCGCGCCGCTGTGACGATCGCGGTTTAACAGGCGAATATTGTCACTTTGCTGATTGGCAACCACAATAAGGTCTTGGTTTGGCGACAGTGCAAAATGACGCGGGAATTGACCACCTGTTGAACAGCTTGAGCGAAAGCTTAAGGCTTGACTATCAGGCGCAATGGTAAAGCAACTGATACTGTCATCACCACGATTACTTAAGTAGACAAATTTTCCTTGTTGGTCCACTAGCACTTCGGCAGGATAGCTGTGATTGCTATTATTAGGTGCCAGAGCGGGCAGGGTGGCACACAAGGCTAGCTCGCCTGTTGTAGGGTTAACTTGCACCTGACTAATGGTGTTATTTAGCTCATTGGCAACGTATAAGCTTTTACCATTGGGGTGAAAGGCACAGTGACGAGGGCCGCTGCCTGCAGGCATGGTCAGACTGAATACTTGCTCGATCGCGCCAGTTTGACTAAAGCGATAGCTCACGAGCTTGTCTGCGCCTAAATCGGCGACAACAAAAAAAGCGTTATCAGGTGAAGCCGTTGCACTGTGCACATGGGCTTGGCTTTGACGATCACTGATCACACTTGAGCCTGAGTGTTGAATGCAAGTTTGCGCTGGCAGTAATTCAACCGAGTGCTTGGTATTAAAATCGGCAAAGTTTCCGCCACTGTAGTTTGAACAGATTAAGTGCTGGTTAAGCCAAGCTAGATGACAAGGATCGCCGCCTTGACTTAACTGTCGTGCTACTAGTTTAGGTTGTTGTGGTTGTGTTAAATCATATTGCGCGACCCAGCCACTGTTGGCGCCATCAGCATTATTTATCTCACTGACAGCAAATAATTGTTTTATGCTGGCGACATAAAGTAAATAACTAGCATTGTCGAGTTGATTGTCAGTGGCGATCGGTTTGAATTCAGTTTGGTTAGCCGATTGAATTAATTTCAGCCCTTGGATGCTGGGCGTTCCTGATGGATTGTAACCGCCGACGTATAGCAACATAGTTTCCTCGATTCAGTCAGAAGATGGTTTAGGGTAAAGGCAGTTGCAACATAAATTTCGTGCCTTTATCCAGTTCGCTTTCTACTTTTATTTCGCCACCATGTTGTTCAATAATGGCATGGCTGATGGACAGGCCTAAGCCCGTTCCTTTACCCACTTCTTTAGTCGTAAAAAAGGGATCAAAAATTTTATCCATGGCTTCTAGCGGAATGCCAATGCCAGAGTCATAGACTTCAATAAACAAGCGTCGATCTTTTTGAAACGCTTTAATGCCGACGATTTTTTCATCACAGTCTTCTACTGCATCACGGGCATTAACCAACAAATTCAGTAATACCTGCTCAATTTGTATCTTGTTGCATTTTATGTGCGGTAAGGCAGGAGCAATGTTTTCGCGCATCTCAATATTTTTACTCACAAATTGACGCTTTAAGAACATTAAGCTGCTATTTATCAACTCATTCGAACTAATGGTTTGATGTTCATCATGGGCCGAGTCTCGACCAAAACAACGTAGTTGTTTAATGATGCTTTGCGCACGATCGACTTGTTGCATAATATCGGTAAACGCTTTTACCACGCGATTGTGCTTACTTTGCGCCAAGTATTCAGGCCCCATTTCGGTATTCATACTAATGACTTGCAATGGTTGATTTAGTTCATGCGCGATCCCTGTGGCCATCTCACCTAAGGAGGCAAGTTTCGTGGAATGGACGAGCTGGGATTGGGTGTTTGCTATCTCTTTATTCTTCTGCCTTAGCTCATCATTTTTCGCTTCCAACTCCACTTTTTTACGCTCAACTTGGCGGGCAAAATAAAATGAAAAAGACAACAGCAAAGAAATACATAAGCCAAATGTCAGTACCATACTCGGTAACATACTGGTACTTTTATTCAGTAATGATTGCGATGGCCAGTTGTAAATTTCCCAATGTCGACCATAAACCGTCATTTTAGTTTGCAGCATATTTTGGTCGATACGGGTATTTTCAGGCACTTGTTGGTAAACAATTTGTCCAGCTTCCATTATGGTCACTGGGGTATCAAAGTGGCCATTTTCAAGAATTAAACTTAGTAATTTATTAAAACTAAATACCCCCACGATATAGCCATCAAATTCGCCTTTTGGATACAGCGGTAAAAATACTAAAAAGCCTTTCCCACCGTGAGTCAGTTTAACACTTTGAGAAATAGCCACCGTCCGCGTTGTGCGGGCTTGTTTCAAGGCATTGTTATGATATTGGCTGATCTCGTTGAGCAAGTGTTGGTTTTCACTTTTCTGCTTAATCGGTGCTACCCATTGAATAGAATTGTATTTGTCGACCCAAGCAAGGCTATGGTAAGCCTGCTCATAAGTCATAAAGTTGAGGGCGTCAAAGTGCCATTGATCAAAAGGGGTTCCGTTGCTGTATTCCCAGCGTTTAGCCATGCGCTTGAGAGACTGTACTTGCTCAGTTAACTGAACTCGGATCACCTTAGTGATATTGGCACTTTGGTTGGCGACTTCGTTTTGAATAACTCTCGTTTCATGTTGTTTTAAATGATGCCATGAGCCAATAGAAAGGGTTGCGCCGAGGCACAAAATTAAACAAGCAATGATCTGGTACTTCAAAGTGATCTCCTTGGCTTGGGAGTGAGCCTGGACATAATCATGAGAATTTATCGGTTATTTGCTGATTTTTTTTCATAACGCTCTGTGATTACTGTAAATTGTTGCTCAAGAATAATGTTTAGGCTGGGCGCCAGTTTATCATTCTCTCCACATGAACTCACGGCCAAGGATAAAAAATATGTCAAGTAGAGGATTTACTACACAATTAATTCATAGTGATCGCCTTTTAGGCTTAGAGCATGGTGCAATCCATGCCCCGGTTCATCCTTCTGTGCCCTATGGTTATCAAGACGTAAATGATTTAGTGGACGTGTTTCAAGGTAAAAAAGCGGGGCACGCCTATGCGAGGCAGTCAACGCCAACCATGGATGCATTAGGTCATAAAATTTGTCAGCTCGAGAAAGGTGTAGCCACTTTGGTCTTTGGTACGGGTATGGCGGCCATTTGTGCGACTTTTCTAACTTTGTTAAAGCAGGGCGACCACCTTATTTGTAGTCGCTTTGTTTTTGGAAACACCTCAAGTGTTATGGGAACATTGCGGGGTTACGGTATTGAGGTCACTCTGGTAGATGCCACCTCTATTGAGCAAGTGAAAAGCGCTAAGCAAACGAATACTAAAATGGTATTTGTTGAAACCATCGCTAACCCTGTCACTCAAATTTCAGCATTGGCCGAAATAGGTGAATTTTGCCGCCAAGAAAAACTGCTGTACGCGGTAGATAACACCATGACCTCGGCTTATTTATTTCAACCTAGCACAGTACAAGCAAGCTTAATTATTAGCTCTTTATCTAAATATTTTGGCGGCCACGGTAATGCTCTAGGTGGTAGTGTGACAGACACAGGTTTATTTGATTGGTCTGAATATGAGAATATTTTTGACGGCTATAAGAAGGGTGATCCTAAGTTATGGGGTATTAGCCAAATAAAGAAAAAAGGCTTACGTGACATGGGCGGAAGTTTAAGCTCGGAAGCAGCACATTTACTGTCAGTTGGTTCAGACACGCTAGCGTTAAGAATGCAGCGTCAATGTCATAACGCGATGAGCTTAGCTAAATTATTGGATGCCCACCCCAAGGTTGCCCAAGTGTATTACCCTGGCTTAGCTGCTCATCCACAACACCAAAGAGCCGCTGAACTATTTCGTGATTTTGGCGCTCTACTGAGCTTTGACCTCGTGGACAACATTGATTGTTGTGCATTTCTAAATGAGCTGCAATGGGTTATTAATGCTACTCATTTAGGTGACAATCGTACTTTGGCTCTACCGGTGGCTCCGACTATTTATTTCGAAATGGGGCTAGCGGCGCGCCAAGCGATGGGGATCAGCGAGAACATGATCCGTTGTTCAATTGGCATTGAGGACACCCAAGATTTACTCGATGACTTTTCTGCCGCTTTGGACAAGTTTTAATATGAGATTAATCCCCTTAACTACAAGGTTTATATAATGAATATTGTGTTTTTGGTCTTTGCTATATTAATCACTGGGTTGTTTTTATTTCTTCCAGTATATAAAGACAAAAAGGCAAGGTTTGCTGACTTTCCGCAGCAATGGCGAGATATTTTAAGTAAAAATGTCCCTATGTATAACGTGTTGCCTGAGCCGTTAAAGTTACAACTGCACTTGTTGATCAATAGTTTTTTACATCGTAAAAAATTCTACCCTTGCCAAGACTTAGTCATGACCGATGAAATTCGAGTTACTATTGCGGGCCAAGCTTGTATCTTGCTACTAAACCGCAAAACCGATGAGTTCGCCAAGTTAAAATCGGTGTTAGTCTATCCAGCTGCTTTTATTGCCGCGCACACCAGTGTTGATGAAAATGGCTTAGTCAGCATTGAGCAAAAAGGCTTAGCGGGTGAATCTTGGGGGACGGGGAAAATTGTACTCTCGTGGGACGATGTGCAAAAAGGGGCGATGGATATAGGCGATGGCCACAATGTGGTATTACATGAGTTTGCTCATCAGCTGGATTCGGCCGATGGCTCAACGAATGGCGCGCCTGTTTTAAGCTCTGCCAATGCTTACAAAAGCTGGGCAAAAGTGATGAGTAAGGAATTTGCTGTACTGCAACAAAACCAGCAGCATCACATACGCAGCGTGATGGATGACTATGGCGCAACGAATCCTGCTGAATTTTTTGCCGTGGTGACGGAAACATTTTTCGAGAAACCTAAGCAGCTAAAGCAGCGGCATCCTGAGTTATATGACGTGCTTGCGCAATATTATCATGTGAAACCCGACGAATGGCAGCATTAAGCGACCAATGAAACCTCACTTGATGTTTTTTTGTTTACACTAAATTTATAGCAAAAACATCAAGGGGGGTTATATGGTTTCGTTACTGCATTTTCTGAAAAACGTTGGTGGACTAATTTTTGTCAGCCTGTTTTTACTCTATACCTTTATGACTCAAGCGCAGCCAACACCAGATATCAGCGGCGTTGATAATGCGGTGGTGCAGGTTAACGAAGTCGCATTAAACACAGCCTCTCAGTCATCGATTAGAAAGTGATAAAAGCTATCCAAACTCACCTTTAGTTGATTTAATGTGTAGGGTTAGCCACTTTAATTTATTCTGGCAAAAACTGCCGAAGCACTGTGTTGGTAAATTAATGCCAAGTTAATTGTTATCACTCTTAGCTACAGCCACCTTTATTTACTCTTTTCTGATCATCTTCTATTTGCTGAACTTACCGCTTTGGTGGCGTTGTTTGTTGCTCAGCTAAATCTTGTGCCACTTTTAGGGTCTCACTTAGAGCTAAATTAAGAGTGGTTTCCGATAGTGGCGTGTAGTTACCGCGCTTATAATCTGGGATAGGTAACCAAACTTGTTGTAAGTCCATTAGCACATGTAAGCGTATTGCTTCACTGTGCGGATTGTGTTTAATCACCACGGCCGGAAAACGCAGGACTTGATAGCGCTTAAGCAAGCTTTGGGCTTGAGTATCATCAGATTTGACCGTAATACTAATTTTAACCATAGGTTGGATTTGCTCACTGATACTTGGCAAGGTGAGATAGTTTTCTTCAAAATCATCACAATATTTACAAGGTGAGCGTTTTAAATAAATCAATAAAGGGCGCTGTTGTTGCGTGGCGAGTTTTTTCGCATGAGGTAATTGCTCAATCCCAAATAGCCAACCGTCTTTTGCCGACACATGATGTTGCTGCTTAACATGGAAAAAAAGCAAATAAGCCAGAGCAGCTAAACTAAATGCGACCACAACTGCAAGTCTAATAAGTAAGGTTTTGTTCATAACGCCCTTTTGTATTATTTAGTCGATCGGAAAATGAAGTAAAAATCCCGCTCCACCCAACTCGCTGTCAAATATTTCAATCTTTCCGGCATATGAGTGGATAATTTCATTACTTACAGCCAATCCAATTCCTTGGCCTCCTGAGCTATCTGCTCTTACCCCTCGCTGCAAAATTTTATCGCGAATGGCTTTATCAACACCTAAACCATCATCTTCAACAATAATAGTTAAACCTTCCGTTTTGCTAAATTGAGCGGTGATTGATATTAAACTTAACGTAAACTTACAAGCATTATCGAGCAAGTTACCCATCAGCTCCATTAAATCATCTTGTTGGCCAAAGAAGATGGCATTATTAGGATCTTGAAACGAAAAGTGAATTTTTTTGTGTCGATAAACCTTATCTAAGGTATTAATCAGTTTAGTAATCTCCGGAGCAATGGCAATGGGTTTTCCCGTAATATTCTGTCTACCTGAGACTGCGCGGCGAAGTTGATAATGCACAATTTGATCCATTTGGCTGATTTGCTCATTGAGGGCAAAGTTAACCCCTTTATTTGTTGAGCTTGGCTCTTCATTCACGGCTTTTAGTAATGCTAAACGCGTTTTCAAGCTGTGTGCCAAATCGTTCATCGAATGCTGATAGCGTGTTTTTTGTTCTCTTTCACTATGTAATAGTTGATTTAGTGCGGATGTTAATCCTTGCAGTTCCGGCTCATATTGTTTTGATAAAGCCTCTCTTTTTCCTTCTTTAATACTTTTAAGTTCGCGCGTTAAGCGCGTTAAACTTAATAAACTCCAATGAATGGTGAGATAGAATAGGGTAGTAAAAAAGAAAAACAGTACTAAGTTACGACGTAGTACTTTTTGCTTGAACAGCGTCATGGCTTGTTCTAAATCTTGGGCGTCCTTAGCTACGGCGATGACATAGCGGGTGGTGTACTCATTGCTGCTATGTTGTAATTGAACTAACTGAATAATCACTGGCTCTTCGTTAATTTCTAACTCGCCATAGCGGCTTTCAATACCGTCAATATTAAGCGGCACCAGCTGTGAAACTTCTTCGCCCATCACATTAACCAAGCGAGTACAGGCAGTGCCATTGGTGTCAATGTGCGCAGCTGAACGTGAACGCCAAAGCATTTTTTTAGAGTCCTGATTACAGACTATTGCCACCAAGCTTGCACCGGGTTTATTGAGTTCGCCATAGGACACCTCTTCTGGCATGGTGATGCTATCTTTGCGCATTCTGCTTTCAGAAAATAACCCCGTTACAATGTTTTGCAGCAAATTTTGCTGTTGCTGCAGCAATTGTTCTCGATGGTTACTGATCTGGTAATGACTGAAGGTATAAAGCCCCAGTATTAAAACACATAGGCTGGTGGACAGTAGCTTAAACTTAAGTGAACGAATTATTTGCATGAGATTGAAAATAGGTATCCTTGACCGCGAATAGTGTTAATGGGTTTGATGGTGTTATCTTTATCCATTTTTTTACGCAAGCGGCTTACCATCACTTCAACCACATTTGGGTCGCCTTCGCTGTCACTGTAAAGTTGATCTAAAAGTTGCTGTTTTGACACCACTTGACCATGGTTACGCATCAAATACTCCAAAATTTGGTATTCAAATGCGGTGAGCTCTACCTCTTGCTCGGCGACAGTTAAACTTTTTTTTGCCAGATCTAATCGATAAGGGCCGGCTTCAATTTGTGGTTTGATAAAGCCTGCACTGCGGCGAACTAAGGCATTTAAACGAGCCCATAGTTCGTCTTGCTGAAAAGGCTTTACCACATAATCATCAGCGCCAGATTCCAGTCCGATGACTTTCTCTTGCCAATTGCCGCGCGCGGTTAAAATTAAAATAGGAAAGCTTAACCCTTGCTCGCGAAACTTTTTTACTAGATCAAGGCCATCCATGTCAGGTAAACCTAAATCAACAATCGCTACATCAATCGGATATTGGTTGGCATAGTAGTCGCCCATTTCTGCATTTTCTGCGTCGTAAACATGATTGCCAATCGCTTCTAATTGGGTTTTTAAGTGGTGGCGTAAAATTGGCGCATCTTCAACTAACAGAATTTTCATTAAAACCTCATCTTTATTTTTGTAGGCACTATACCGCCTAAAGGCTAAACCTAAGCTTAATGAAGCGCGGTCAACATGGTTTGGGCAAGGATTGTCCCCTAGTTTAGCGTTATTTGTTATGACGAGGTCATAAAAACATAAAGTTAAGTCTACCCAAAAGGCAGAATCTTTGCCAAAGTTCATACTTATCCTGCTTTACGTTTTCATATAATAAAAAGGGGCCTGCGTAGCGTATATGCAATCTTAAATCGTTCGAGACGCTTAATTTTCTGGTAGCTAGCGCGGTGAACTTTTAGAATGAAGCGTTGGTATGATTAACAGTATGATGAACATTAACTCTAGGTTGCGATAAAGGTAGTGATAAACATGGAACATGCATCTTTGCCGGAAAAACAAGGTTTGCTAGCGCAATTACAGGCTAAAGACGAGCAAATCAAAATTTTAGAAGCGAAAGTGGCAAATTTGAATAAGCGCATAGATGAGCGAACGCTTACCTTATCGCAGCATTTAGCCAGTTTGCGAGGCAACAATGCTCAAGTATCGCCTTTAAATACACTGTTATTGCAAATTCGCACGCGGGTGTTAAATGATGTGACACGCAACATTGGCATGCCTGATAGCTTAGCGGCCAAGCGAGAATATAATTTATTAGTTATTGCAGCGACGGAGTTTATCAAAATGCTGGAGTTTGGCGCGACTAAAATGACCTGTTTAGCCGCTGACTTTCTTGATGACTATGCCGAAAATAAAGACGTTGAAGGGGAGTTGGTAAGCGACCTTTCAGAAGGGCTGCGCACGTTAGCTGATGGCTTTAATGAAACAGTGGAAACGGCTTATTACTGGGTTCCCGATCGTATTGATACGTTAAAAGCAGATATTTTTTATGATGACGAGGACGATACAGTTCCTGCGCCAGATTCGTTACCAAATTACATGACAATTATGCGCCACGATCGATTTGACGCAGACAGAAAAGAACTAAATGTGCTGTTAACTCATGCCTTTGATATTGAAGACTACTTAGTGGAATAAGCTAAGTTAACTTTAGCTGCTAGCCTTTAAGGCTGATGTTGAGGGGCTGCACCTAGCGAGTAGCCCTGAGTTTAGGTTTAGAGCTCTGTTATATACTCAAGGCACCTCAATATGCAGGATTCAGAGCCGCTAGCACGGGGCGAGTTTTGTAGGCTTGATACTTTGTAGCTGGTTTTAAAGTAGAATAACTATGTCTCAAATCAGCGCCGCGCCTAACAGCCTACCAATTCTTGCGGAACAAGCATCTTAAGGTAAGTGGGTATTCATGCTCTTAATAACCTCCCCCCCATCATTTTTTCTTCTTTAGTCGGCTGTTCCCCTGTGCTAGCGCAGCCAGTAAGGAATGCGCCTGAAATCAACAAGCAGCACATTAACAATGATATTTTCATTTTTATCCCTAGGGTCTGTTGATCTTTTATCTCGAACAAAAATCAACCGCTGCTCGAAGGGGTCGGCTAAAAGCTTAATCAAAAAGATCAACAACCCCAAGTATGAGCATTAGCGATACGGTTTAGTCCGATTAATTTTATCAATACGGAGTGAAATCAATTATAGATTAAAATTGCGCTAATTATTTCTGCTTCTGGTGTAGCTGTAGTAGTGCCAGTAGCACCTCGGGCACAAATTTTCGCTGTGCTGTAATGGCGTAAAAATGCTCGAAGGCGTTAGGCAAGGGTTGGTATTCTTCTAGTATGCCTTGTTCTATTTCATCTTTTACCACCACTGTCGGTAATACGGCTAGGGCTCCGCTATCACGAGCAAGTAGGCGCAACATCGCCATATCATCGGCTTCTGCTTTTACGTCTGGTTGGTATTGTGAATTGGCACAAAGGGAGTTGAATGCGCTGCGGATTTCTGTGGTTTTACCGGGTAAAATCCAGCGCGCATCATCATAACCTTGAGGAAATGGGGTGTGAATCTTACTCGCTTTAGGGCCGACAATTGACAGCGGTTGCCTCGACACCAACTGGGTTTGCCACAAGGCATCATGATTATCTAATGCAACAGGGCGGTTGGTTAACACCAGATCTAACTCGTGATTAGCCAGCCCGCTTAATAAATTATTCATTCGTCTAGCGGTTAGTGAGAAGCTCACTTTCGGATTAGCGAGTAGCGGATTAATAAAATGCTCGACAAAGTTTCTGGATAGCGTCGTCAGCACACCAATTGAGATATGCTGTACCTCGGCTTCAACACCCTTAATCAGAAACGACTCTAATTCTTCCCCTTTGCTGAATATATCATTGGCGTAGGCTAAAACTCGCGTGCCGATGTCGGTCAACTTCAGGCTACGGCCACTGCGCTCAAATAAGGCGACATCCATATTATGCTCAAGCTGTTTAATCTGCACTGAGAGGGCTGATTGTGAAATATGTAGCTCGCGAGCCACTTGAGTTAAGTTGCCAACGACAGCCACACGCCAAAAATAAAACAAATGATGATAGTTTAGACGGCTCATTTTAGTTAACTTATATAGAACGATTTATAGCATTATATCTATTTTTTTAATGTTTTCAGCTCTGACATACTTGCCCCGTCTAAAACAGGGAGCAAAAAATGATTATGTTGGCATCGTCACTCTTATTTATCAGCATTCCACTGAGCCTTGCCGTAGCAGGATGGTGGTCTCAGCAAGCATCAAAGGAAAAGGTCGGAACACGATTATTCCGATTGAGCCTTGCTCTGAGCGCCGTATATCTTGCCGCCGTTGCTCTGCGACCGACTGTCTCAATCAACATGCCATTTGAGCACTACATTAGCTTTTCTAATCTTAGCGTTATCATGTTAGGGCTAGTGTTATTTATGGCACTTATTCTCATCAAGTTTTCCCACAATTATATGGCGGGAGAGGCGCGCGTTGGTTTTTATTGGCGCTGGCTCCTCAATACGCTGGCGGCAGTCACCTTAGTGCTGATTAGTAATCATCTGGTGTTGTTTTGGTTGGGTTGGGTCGCTATAAGTTTGTCATTACATAAGTTGCTAACTTTTTATCCCGATAGACCGCGGGCTGCGTTAGCCGCGCATAAGAAATTTCTACTGGCGCGTTTGGCGGAATTATTTCTCCTCGGTGCGTTTGTTTTACTTTACCAGCAACATGGCACTCTGTTTATTGATGCGTTGTTAGCGCACTTTTATCAAGTGAAATCAGACAGTGCTATTGCGCTCACCGCTCTCGATCACATGGCTGGCGTGCTGATTGCCCTGGCTGCGCTGATCAAATGTGCACAGCTGCCGGTACATGGTTGGTTAATGCAGGTGGTCGAAGCGCCTACGCCAATCAGCGCCTTGTTACATGCCGGCGTGATAAACCTCGGTGGCGTGTTACTTATCTTATTTGCCCCTCTGTTTGCGCAAGTACCGCTGGCGCAATGGTTAGTGCTGGTGGTCGCGGGTTTAACTACCGTGATATGCGCACTCATTATGGCAACGCGGATCAGTGTTAAAGTGCGGTTGGCGTGGTCGACGAGTGCACAAATGGGACTCATGTTACTGCAATGTGCCCTTGGCTTGTTCGAGTTGGCATTACTGCACTTAATTGCCCATTCAGCCTATAAAGCTTATGCCTTTTTAAATTCGGGCAATGCGGTGAATGAAGATATGCAGCGTCGCCTAGCGCCTTCAAAAAATCCATCGCGTCTGGATTGGTTATTAGCTGGCATATTTGCCATGGCTTTCGTATTCATCGCTATCACCGCTCTGGGTTATCAAGGTGTATGGAGTATCTGGGTACTCTTGATAGCAGCATTAACCTTACTCATTGCTCAGCGCAGCGGCATCAACAATAAAACCAATTTATTAACCATTTTAGGCTTAGCTGCACTGGTTGTTATCAGCTACAGCTTAATGAAAACGCTGATAGCACAACTTATCCCACTTTCATCTGGGCTGAGTGTTGCAGCGCTTAGTGCGGCGGATATTTGGGTGGCAGCCTTGTTTATTAGCTTGTTTGTGATGAGCAGTTTGCTGCGCTACCAGGGGCATAAAGCCGTCATGCAACGCATTTCCATCGCCTTGTATGCGGGGTTGTATCTTGATGAATGGCTGACTCGCCTTACCCTTAAGCTTTGGCCAGTACGTTTACCACATAGAGCAAACATTAAAGTACTAGAAGCAGATCAAGAGAATAATCTAAAGGAGTTGTATCAATGAGTAATGCAAGCGCATCAGTTACCAATAAGTCATTGTCTGAGCAGCACGAAGCGATATTACTTGCCGCAACGCAAAAAATTGCGCCAAGTTGGCCTTTAGATCAAATGATCGCGGTTAACCCTTATTGGCAAATGCGTGAGCAACGCATCGAACAAGTAGCCGCGAATTTAGGGGTATTAGGCAGCGTGCACTTACAAATGCCTAAGGAATATTACCTTAACTTATATCAATCAGGCGCAATAAGCCAAGTAGCATTGCAGCAAGCCGCTACTGAGTTAGCGAGTGATTTATCCGCGCAACAGTTAGCCGCGTTTTTAAAACAGCAAGATGAAAGTGTGCATTGGCATAATATTGCCGATTTGTTAGACAGTCAGCGCGATCCGCATAAAATGGCGTGGCGCGACGAGATTATTCATCAAATCAGCCAATTTTGCGCCGCGCATTACCAGGAGTTAGAGCCGTTATTACGCCGCGGTGATACCAGTAAGCAGATCGATTTATATGGTCATTGGTTAGATGTAACGCGTTGTAATAAAGGGCTTAGCATTGTCATGGATGAGCCGGGTTTTCATCAATTTTTTGCGCAATTGCCTGATACACACGAGGCCTTGTTAGCAGAAGCTATTGTTACATTTGAGCTTGATGATGATACCTTGGCTGCTTATAGCCACGCATTATTGTTAGATGTAAACGGTTGGGCATCTTGGGTGGCTTATTTACGTTGGCAAGGCGACCTTAACCAACTGCCTAATGACGAAATGCTGCAGTTGTTAGCTATTCGCATGGCGTGGGATCTAGTGATCTGGCGTTATCTGAAAGCACAGTTACCACTCCATTTTGCGCAACTAGATGAACTGTGGCAGCGAGAAAAGGCGCAGCTATCGGCAATGGTAAAAGAGTATCAGCAAATGCAACAGCCCATTTGGGTATGGGTTAAAGCTGCTGAATTGAGCTATCAACATCAGCTTAACCAACAGCTGAAAAATGTCATCCCTCAGCCAGTTGTAGCCCCTGAATTGCAAGCGGTGTTTTGTATTGATGTACGCTCAGAAGTGATGCGCAGAGCATTAGAGTCACAACATCAAAATATTCAAACCTTTGGCTTTGCCGGTTTTTTTGGCTTGCCGCTGGAGTATCAACCTAGCCAAAGTGAGCTGACGCGACCGCAATTGCCCGGCTTATTAAAGCCAGTTATACGTGTCACGGAGATTAGCGACAACAAAGGCGAGAAAGCAAAGTTAAATTTACGGGCGCGTTGGCAAAGCTGGTCAAAAGCGGCGCCTTCTGCTTTTTCCATGGTGGAATCTACCGGCTGGCTCTATAGCTTAAAGATGCTTAAACAATCATTTTTTGCCAAAGGCGAAGATAACCCCGTCAATCGACTTTCACACCAAGCGAGCTGGGAGATGAGCGCGCAGGGTGAGGCCTTGTCCATTGCCGATAAAGCGCGCCTAGCAAAAGGTGTACTACATGGCATCGGGCTGATAAGTTTTGCGCCAACGGTGCTGTTAGTGGGTCACGGTAGTCATACGGCGAACAACCTACATGCCGCGGGCCTTGATTGCGGCGCTTGCGGTGGCCAAACCGGTGAAGTGAACGTGCGCGTATTGGCGCAGTTATTAAATGATCAAGAAGTGCGCCAAAGCCTTGTTAGTCAAGGGGTGGTGATCCCAGAGGGCACACGCTTTGTCGCGGCGCTACATAACACCACCACAGATCATATTGACTGCTTTACGTCAGAGTTAGGTGAGTCGGTCAGCAACTGGTTAAAACGGGCGACAACGGCTGCGCAAAGAGAGCGCGTGGCGTTATTAGATACCAGCTTGGTAAATGCAACCGATGAGCAACTTGATAAAGCCTTTATTAAGCGCAGTCGAGACTGGTCGCAAGTGCGCCCTGAGTGGGGGCTAGCAAACAATGCTGCTTTTATTGTCGCGCCACGTAGTTGGACTCGCCAAGTAAACTTACATGGCCGGGCATTTTTACATGATTACCAACACCAGCAAGACCCCGACTTTGCTGTGCTTGAACTGATCTTAACGGCGCCGATGGTGGTCACTAACTGGATCAATAGCCAATACAATGCCTCTGTTACCGACAATAGTAAATACGGCAGTGGCAACAAAGTGTTACATAACGCGGTAGGCGGGCACATCGGTGTATTTGAAGGTAATGGTGGCGACTTACGCATTGGTCTGTCCATGCAATCATTACACAACGGAGAAACATGGATGCATCAGCCACAACGCCTAGCCGTGTATGTCGCTGCGTCCCGTGAGCCGATTGAGCAAATCAGTGCTAAACACGACAACGTACGCCACCTTATTGATAACGAATGGCTATATCTGTTGCGCTGGGATGAAAGCGGCGTGATCGAGCGGTTTTATCAGGGCCAATGGTTGCCACAATAAGGGAGTCATTACCAGTGAAAGTCAGGGTAGCCTGTTCGATGGAAAAGAAAAAAGCTACTTCTTAATGCCCAAGGTGGCATTGGATCACGCACCGTCCAGAGCAGATAGATTACGGGTTGTAGACCGATGGAATGGTTAAGTTTTGGCAACCACGTGAGTTAAACCCTAATAAGATATTAATAGGGTTTGGCTTGCGCGTCATATACAGCCCCGAGTGACAAATAATGAGATCCAAGTCGATGGGCAAGATTTAGCGCGCCGACTTAGTGAAAAATGCCCTCAATGCCAACAAGTTAATTTCGTGAGTAAAGAAAAACAGCCGGGACTGCCTTGTGCTATGTGCAGTTTACCGACACATCAGGTAAAATTGTCGGTTCGTATTTGTGATGGATGTGCTTACCGCTCGTCAGAGCCGCAGCCCGTGTCCAGAGCCGACCCTAAGTATTGTCAATTTTGTAATCCGTGAGAATAAAAAAGCATGAGCCAAAACTATGAAACCTTATTGCTAAATGGTGATGAAGCAGTGAGCCAAGCTGTGCAGCTATTACAACAAGGTGAGTGTGTGGCCTTGCCCACGGAAACCGTTTACGGCCTCGCGGCAAATGCCGCCAATGCACCAGCGGTAGACAAAATTTTCGCCGCCAAAGGTCGGCCAAAAAATCACCCTTTAATTGTTCATATTCCCGATGTATCACACCTTGAAAAGTGGGCCGCAGATATTCCAGCGACAGCCTATGCATTGGCCGAGCAATTTTGGCCAGGGCCATTAACCTTATTATTGAAAAAAGCGCCTCATGTTGATGACGTGGTGACCGGCGGCCTGGATACTATCGCCTTAAGAGTGCCAGCTCATCCTTTGTTTTTGTCGGTATTAGCGCAGCTAGATAGCGGACTGGCTGCGCCGTCAGCTAATCGTTATAAACAACTTAGCCCAACTATTGCAGAGCAAGTTAGTAAAGGCTTAAAAGGACGCATTGCCGCGGTGCTTGATGGCGGGCCATGTGCGCACGGATTAGAATCTACTATTTTAGATTTAGTCAGCGAGCGGCCGCGCATTTTACGCGCCGGCCCCATCACGAAACAGCAGCTGGATGTTGCCCTAGGCTGTGATGTTGAGATGCCAAAGCAGCATGTTGAAGTGGTGCCGGGTAATGTTAAGGCCCATTATCAGCCTATTACCCCGGCTCGATTAGTGACCACTGAGCAGCTGGTGGCTGATATGGCTGAGTTACAAGGGCAAAATGTTTGCCTGTTATTGTGGTCAGAACAAGCCATTGCGCAGGCGAAAGCCACTGGGTTAACTGCCTCGCAATGGCGCGAAATGCCAAGGGAAGCAGCATTATATGGCCAGCAGTTATATGTCACCTTATACCAAGTTGACCAATTGGACGTGGCGAACATTTTGGTTGAGCTACCACCGCAAAGTGATGATTGGCGGGCGATTAACGATAGGCTATCGCGCGCGGCTTCTTACTAAAAGCTTTTGATTGGCGGCTGATTAATAACCATTGATTGTTTATAACGCCCAGATCAGCGAAAATACCGAGCAATTACCAATTAACCAGATAGATTTGATAGCAATCACGCTTCAATTGCGCGTTTAACCCTGTCATTTCTGTTATCAAAGAAAAGAATTATTTAATGGCTGACCAGAAGTTTCTCAATGAAATCAAAAAGCGAAGAACGTTCGCTATTATCTCTCACCCTGATGCGGGTAAAACAACAATCACTGAGAAGGTGTTATTACACGGGCGTGCTATTCAAACCGCCGGTAGCGTAAAAGGCAAGGGCAGCTCGCAACATGCAAAGTCTGACTGGATGGAAATGGAAAAAGAGCGTGGTATCTCCGTTACGACCTCGGTGATGCAATTTCCGTTTAATAACTGTTTGGTTAATCTGTTAGACACCCCAGGACACGAAGACTTCTCGGAAGATACTTACCGTACGTTAACGGCGGTGGATTCATGTTTAATGGTGATTGATGCGGCGAAAGGTGTCGAAGACCGAACCCGTAAATTAATGGAAGTAACGCGTTTACGTGATACGCCTATCGTTACCTTTATGAACAAAATGGACCGTGATACGCGCGATCCCATGGAGCTACTTGACGAAGTTGAAGAAGAGCTCAAAATGGCGTGTGCACCTGTCACTTGGCCGATTGGCTGTGGTAAAGAGTTTAAAGGTGTGTACCACATTCATCGCGATGAAGTGATTTTATACCAATCAGGTCAAGGCCATACCATCCAAGAAGTGCGTATTATTAAAGGCATAGACAACGATGAAGTGACGCAAGCGATTGGTGCTGTTTTGGCTGAAAGTGTGCGTGAAGAAATTGAACTGGTATTGGGCGCGGCCCATGAATTTGATAAAGAGCTATTCTTAGCCGGTGAATTAACGCCGGTTTATTTTGGTACCGCGCTAGGTAACTTTGGTGTTGACCATATTCTTGAAGGCTTAACGGAATGGGCGCCAGCGCCAATGCCGCGTGCCACGCAAGACCGTGATGTGATCGCTACGGAAGAGAAATTCTCTGGCTTTGTGTTTAAAATTCAAGCCAACATGGATCCCAAACACCGCGATCGTATTGCTTTCATGCGTGTGGTATCGGGTAAATACGAAAAGAGCATGAAGATGCGCCATGTGCGTTTAGGTAAAGATGTCACCATTTCTGATGCGGTTACCTTTATGGCGGGCGATCGCAGCGCCGCTGAAGAAGCCTATGCCGGTGACATCATTGGTTTACACAACCACGGCACTATCCAAATTGGTGACACCTTTACCCAAGGTGAAGACATGAAGTTCAGCGGTATTCCAAACTTTGCGCCAGAAATGTTCCGCCGCATTCGTTTGAAAGATCCGCTGAAACAAAAACAACTGTTAAAAGGCCTAGTACAGCTTTCTGAAGAAGGCGCGGTACAAGTATTTCGACCACTGCGCAACAACGACTTGATCGTAGGCGCGGTCGGTGTACTACAGTTTGAGGTAGTGACGGCGCGCTTAAAATCGGAATACAAGGTGGAAGCCATCTACGAAAGCATTAGCGTTGCCACGGCGCGCTGGGTAGAAAGTGATAACACCAGTAAAATGATTGAGTTTGAGAAAAAAGCCTACGATAACTTAGCCTTAGATGGTGGTGATAACCTGACTTATATTGCGCCGACCATGGTTAACTTAAACTTGGCGATTGAGCGCTACCCTGATGTGAGCTTTAGAAAGACCCGCGAGCATTAATCGCCGCCCAGTCGCAGTGATTTAGCTGCGCTGACTGAATTCATTAAAAACAGCGCCGATTGGCGCTGTTTTTGTATCGGTAAACGAGACTGAAATGGAGGGGTTGTGTCATTGAAGCATGGAAAAATAGTGAGCCTCAATAGCCCGATGATGGACACTCACTGCCACCTTGATTTCGCCGAGTTTGATGGCGTGCGCGAGCAACTGTTAATGGATGCCGTTCAATTAACCGTTAAGCGCATCTTAGTACCCGGTGTTAAAGCGGCCACTTGGCAAGATTTAATTGCCTTGTGTCAGTCTCATCCCGCGCTTGATTTTGCCTTAGGCTTACACCCGTATTTTCTCGCCGATTACCAAGCTGAGCACATGACATTATTACAGCAGTTAGTTGAACATTATCAACCACTGGCGATTGGCGAGGTGGGGCTGGATGCCATGGTGGATGTGCCGATGGTGCTGCAATTAAACGTATTACGCCTGCAAATTGAATTAGCAAAAGCGGCTAAATTGCCATTAATTTTGCATCAACGTAAAACCGCTTCGTCATTATTATCTGAGTTAAAGCATTTCCCTTATGGCGGTGTGCTGCATGCTTTTTCGGGCAGTTATGAGCAAGGCATGGCGTTTATTGATAAGGGCTTTAAATTGGGTATCGGCGGCGTCATCACCTATCCAAGAGCGGCGAAAACCCGCGCCAGTGTTGCACGTTTTCCCCTTGAAGCTTTGGTGCTCGAAACCGATGGCCCAGATATGCCTATCGCCAATCAAACTGCCAATGTCAATTCTCCGCTTAATTTACCTTTCATTTTTAATGCCTTAGCCGAGTTACGAGATGAGCCACCAGCGCAGTTGGCAAAGGGCTTGTGGCAAAACAGCCAAGCCGTGTTTGGCAGGGGAAAAATCTAGCTTTTTGACCAAGCGCACCCTTTATAAAAAACTTATATTATCGCCTTGATAAGGGGCTTGTAGCCTTGCTCCACTGGCGTTATTGTAAGCATCTTGTGTTTGATATCGGCGACAGATGAGTTATTTATACTTTGAAATAATCATTACTAAGTTGATACTTTTGACACAAGTTTAAATTAGCAGGCCAAGATGGCCGCAAAATAATTTAAAGCATCATGATCGGTTAAATGGATTTAACAACGTATTCAACAACATGCTTTATACCAGCATCGCTACGTTTACAGTTTGATGATGATAACTGTCTTCAAGGAACCAAGTCCGTCAGTTTCTGCATACGATATGCAAATTTTATGAATGGAGAAGAGACATGACAGATCTTAAAGCAGTCGCGCGCACCGCGCTCGGACTAATGGATCTTACCACCCTTAACGATAATGATACCGACGCGGATGTGATCAAACTTTGCCATCAAGCCAACAGCCCGGTGGGCACCACGGCGGCTATTTGTATCTACCCAAGGTTCATTCCTATCGCGCGTAAAACCTTAAATGAACTTGGCGCTGGCCAAGTAAAAATCGCCACCGTGACTAACTTCCCTCATGGCAACAACGACATTGACATTGCCGTGGCAGAAACCAAAGCGGCAGTGGCCTATGGCGCCGATGAAGTGGATGTGGTGTTTCCTTATCGCGCTTTTATTGCTGGCGATACAGAGATTGGCTTTGAGTTAGTTAAAGCTTGTAAGCAAGCCTGTGGCGACTCGGTGCTATTAAAAGTGATTTTAGAAACAGGCGAAATTAAAGACGCTGCGCTCATTAAGCAAGCCAGTGAAATTGCTATTGCTGCAGGAGCTGACTTTATCAAGACCAGCACCGGTAAAGTGGCCGAAAATGCCACCTTAGAATCAGCCAAAATCATGCTAGAAGTGATCCGCGATACCAATACTCATATTGGTTTTAAACCTGCGGGTGGCGTAAAAACTGCGGCGCAAGCGGCGCAGTATTTACAGCTAGTGAGCGATATCTTAGGTGAAGATTGGATCAGCGCGGCGCATTTCCGCTTTGGCGCATCGAGCTTACTCGCCGATCTATTAACCACGCTCGACGTGCAGCACGATGTTAGCGGTGCTGGTTACTAGGCTCAATTTTATCTGGCAGGCGTTGAGCCTGCATGACATCACTCATTTAAGGTACACAAGATGGCAACTCCACATATTAATGCGCAAGCGGGCGATTTCGCTGAAACCGTATTATTTCCAGGCGATCCACTGCGCGCTAAATACATAGCAGAAACATTTTTAGATAACCCAGTGCAAGTAACCGATGTGCGTAACATGCTCGGTTTTACCGGTACGTATAAAGGTAAGCGAGTGTCAGTAATGGGCTCAGGCATGGGCATCCCTTCTTGCTCAATTTACGCCAAAGAATTGATCACTGAATACGGCGTGAAAAACCTGATCCGTGTTGGCAGCTGCGGCGCGGTGAGCGAGAAAGTAAAAGTACGCGATGTGATTGTCGCGATGGGCGCGTGTACTGACTCGAAAGTGAATCGCATGCGTTTTAAAGATCATGACTTTGCCGCAATTGCGAGTTTCGATTTGTTGCGCAAGGTTGTCACGGCAGCTGAGCAAGCAGAGATCCCGGTACAAGTGGGTAATGTGTTCTCGGCCGATTTGTTCTACACCCCTGATCCGGAGATGTTCGACTACATGGAAAAAATGGGCATTCTTGGCGTAGAGATGGAAGCGGCTGGTTTGTACGGCGTTGCGGCTGAATTTGGCGCTAATGCTTTATGTGTGGTAACTGTATCGGATCATATTCGTACCGGTGAGCAGACTACGTCAGATGAGCGTCAAACTACGTTTAACGACATGATTATTATGACGTTAGATTCACTCATCTAACACATAAAAACATCTCTTAACTAAAGCGCTTTATAGCGCTTTTTTTGTGTATGCTGATCTTTAATACTTTTTCGTGACTGTTATTCCTTTTTTTCATTCTAAACTCATGCTTCCTTGGCTATGATTTTAGATAATTAACCGCGTAAACATGAAGTAGCGCGCTTTGCTTGAACAGGGATAGCCATGCATAAACGTTATTTCGGCCTTATAGCCTGCATGTTAGTCAGTGTGGGCTCGTTTTTTTCTCCTCATTTGCTCGCCTCTGAGCTTGAAGTATTTTTAAGCCAGCAATCAATCCGTAGTCGTATCGCTGACACTTATGGCGATAAAGCGATTAAACGTATTGATGCTCTTATTACTACTTTACAAAATGCCAGTGTAATGAGTCAGAAGCAAAAATTAGAAGAAGTGAATAACTTCTTTAATATGTTGGTTTACGCTCAAGACCAAAAACTTTGGGGTAAAAACGATTATTGGGCATCCCCGCTGGAATTTGTTGGTGCAAAAGGCGGTGATTGTGAAGATTACTCGATCGCCAAGTATTACAGCTTAATGGAGCTGGGGATTGCTGAAGAGCAGTTACGCCTTGTCTATGTTAAAGCCGTTAAATATAACCAGTTTCATATGGTATTGGCTTACTACCCGAGCCGCCGTGCTAATCCACTTATTTTGGATAATCTTGAATACGACATTATCCCAGCATCACGCCGCAAAGATTTATTGCCCGTTTATAGTTTTAATGCCAAGCATTTATGGGTGATGGGAAAAGCGAAAAAAGGTGAGCCGGTAGGAAGTTCAGATAAGCTGTCGGAGTGGAAAAGCGTTAAGTCTCGTTTTTCTGGTGCGACTTTAAAGTCACCTCGTACCGTTCTTTAACCTCTTTCAATGAACCTACTTTGCAGTGCAAAGTAGGTTTAATATTCAATTACTACTTCATTTTCGCAATCACAGGGTGCAGTGGGATCACCACGGCACTGCCGGTCATTGTTTCAAATGAACGGAAAATATTAGCATAAGCGGTAATGTTTTTACCGAAGGTTTTTTGTTGGCTAAAGACCGCTTCAGCAACGGCTTGAACATAAGCAGGATCGACATCCTTGCGGGTTACTAAGTTAGCTGAGAAAGACACCGTAGGTGTTTTTTCCTTATTGCCACGGTACAAGCGACCCGGAATAACACCCGGCATTAAATAGGGCGGGAGCTTGCCATTTTGATCAACTAACGCGGCACTATTTACGCTAACAAACTGAATATCACAGCGTTTGCTAGTGCGGTTTACTAAGCGGTTCGGGTGACCAATAATTGCGGCAAAGGCATCAATTTCCCCCAAACATAATGTTTCAAATGCTTCCCAACTATTTTCCTCTCTCAGCTCTGGCTTTTGCTCCCAGTCTACGTTGGCAGCAAGGCGCTTTAATGACGTGTTGGTGCCCGAGCCTTCACTACCTATGTTGAGAGTTTTGCCATTTAAGTCCATCGCTTTATGAATTTCGCTATCCGGCGTCGTTACTATGGTTAAAGGCTCGGCATGAGTGGCCAATACCCCAATAAATTGCTCAGGATGTTGTTTTGCCGCGAAATATAAGGTGTCAGATTGTATGATGGCAAAGTCAACTTCACCGGCTAATAACAGCTTTAAGTTTTCTTCTGAGCCATCAGTTGGAATTACGCCGCAACGATAGCCATGCTGAGCTTTTTTAGCACTGGTTAAACGACAAATCTCGGATGCAACTTGAAAATAAATACCCTGATCTGAGCCAGATGCAATGGTGACAAGTTTACGTGCTGGCTCAGCCTGAACAGCGCTAGCAAAACTAGCGTTAAGAATAAATAATAGGGGAGCTAGAAGTTGTTTCATTATGCGTTTTTCCTATGACAAGCCCAAAAAAGAATAGCAATTTGAACTAACCACAATGAAGAGGTCAGTAAAATTTGCATAGGTAAACGCGCACTCAAAACATTCCACATAGCTTGATATAGGTGATGATGGTGACTGGAAACATATAAGTCGCCTAAAATATTCCAGCCATCGGTCATTTCCATGTGACGACTTAGTTCACCCGCTGGGAATAGCTGGACTAGCCAGTCTGGATAGTTTGCCGTTGGCTCAGCAAACACTCGCTCAAAGGCTACTAGGCCATCGAGATCCTTTAACGTTACACTTTGTAATAAGCTGCCATCAAACATCGCGTTAATAATGGTTTCAGCCATAACTTCATCTCCACCAAGCAGGGTGTTCTGTAGGATTAAACCCAGTGCAGTCAGAGAGGATTCCATGTTTTGGTTGAACTGTAGGTTAAGCTCTTGAGCTAGACTAGCGCCTTGTAAGTAAAAGGCACCTGCGAGTAATAATGCGTCAACTATCGCTAGGGCAATAGCGGCACCGAAAATTCGCTGCATAAACCATCCTTGTTAATGTTATTGGCTGCCGATGTTGCTGAGTGTTGATTATTAAATACCCTGTCATTATGTCAATCAAATATCGGACTTATTATGGGTTTGGTGATCACTGACGAAGTTGTTACTGTAAGGAAAACTCTCAGCTAGTGATTTTTATGATTAAAGAAGTCAAAACACATATTATCAGTGGTTTTCTTGGTGCTGGAAAAAGTAGCGCTATTCGGCATTTATTAACACAGCAACCCAAGCATGAAAGATGGGCGATTTTAGTCAATGAATTTGGTGAGGTCGGTATCGATCAAGCCTTGCTAAACGCAACCGCGAAACAGAGTAAGCAAGTGGTTATTCAAGAAGTTCCTGGCGGTTGCATGTGTTGTGCTGCTGGCGTGCCGATGGCTGTGGCGCTAAATAAGCTGTTGAAAGCCGCGCAACCAGATCGATTACTGGTCGAACCTACTGGGTTAGGCCATCCGCAGCAAGTGTTAAAAGCTTTAACTGGGCCACAATATAAAGGTGTGCTAAGTATGCAGGGCGTGATCACGCTCGTTGATGCAAGGCAGATACAGCAAGCGCGTTATAGTGAGCATGATATTTTTAAACAACAATTGTCAGTAGCTGATTTGATTATTGCGAATAAAGCTGACTTATACCAAGGCGAAGAGCTGGCCGACTTGGCAGCTTATGTTGCTGAACAGCTACCCAAAAAATCACGAGCCATTCGCGTGTTAAGCCAAGCAGAATTGCCCTTTTTATGGCTAACAGAATTTGCAAACTTGACGCCTAAAGCCCCCATTTTTAAGTTGTTTAAACCGCAGAACAATGAAGCAAATATTAACTCTGCCATTGCGTTACCTTTGGCTGAGGATGTGAGTTATTTTACTGCACAACAAAATGAATTTTTTAGTTGTGGTTGGGTATTTACCAAGCAGCAGTGCTTTGATAAAGAAAAGCTGTTAAGCCTATTAGCCTCACTAAATGTAATGAGGCTGAAAGGTGTTATTTTGACTAATCAAGGCATCAAGGTTATCAATCAAGTTAATCAGGAGATAACCGTGTCAGAGGCTGATAATGCGACTGATAGCCGTATAGAATTGATTTCTGATGCTCCAATAATGGAGCGCGAATTACTAACCCAACTCAAGCAATGTATTATCTAGGGTCTGTTGATCTTTGATGGTTGATTTTTGTTCGAGAGGGTACACCTTGTCTAAAAGCGTTTTGAGCAAGGTGAGCAGTGTGTCGCTTAGCATTCTAAGTAAATACTGCTCAACGATGGGCAAAACGCTTTTAGCCGAATCCGTAGGACAGCGTTTGTTGGTCATTTCTACTGCGTTAGCGCCTTTTCGCGTAGTTCACTATGCCACAAAAGTGCTGGCCACAACGAACGTTTTGTATAAATCCCCAACAAACCGCTGCAAAAACCAGCACAAAAGATCAACAGACCCTAGATGCCATCTGAGCAGATACATACTTTTATTACCTAAAACCCATTTACTCTGGTCGTTATATGAAATTGGTTACTAAGTGAAGAGCCTAAACTTAATCACTCGACAATCATCTCAGGATCACTGTCTTGCATTTTTAGTTTTGTGATGAGCTAGTCGTTTTAACGGTTAAAACTCATACTTTTCCAACTTGTTGTCTTTGCATTAGCTAACTATCATTCGTTTGCTTTGAATAAATCAATTATTTATAAGGAATATAAATTGAATAGCACACGGATGTTTAAAAGAACTGCATTAGCAACAGTAGTTGCAGCTTTGTTAGCGCCAGTTCAAGTAATGGCTGCCGAGCTTGATGATCAGGTAGTCACGCCAAGAATTGTTGGTGGTGATAATGCCAACCAAGAGGACTGGGGTTTTTACACGCAATTGGTGAGTCGGCAAGGCAATCGCTCATACTGCGGCGCAAGTTATTTAGGTAATGCCTATGTATTAACGGCGGCGCATTGTGTCGTTGGCGACTCTCCAAGCCAAGTAGCGGTTAAAGTTGGTGGTTACAATTATGCAGCCGCTGATGGACAGCGCGCTAACGTTAGCCAAATTTTTATTCACCCACAATACAATACCGCAACGTTAGCCAACGACATTGCAATTTTAAAGTTAGATCGCCAACTACCTGAAGCACAAAACGTGCAAATAGCCCAAGGTACATTAAGCCAGTATGTACGTGAAGGTGATTTATTAACGGTGGCAGGGTTAGGCCGAGTTCAAGAAGGTGGTTTATCACCCACTGTGTTACAAGAAGTGGATGTGCCTTTAGTGTCAGATGCCTTATGCCAACAAGCGGGCGGCAGTTATCAAAACGTGGGTGATGTAGCATTTTGTGCTGGCTTCCCACAAGGTGGTAAAGACTCCTGCCAAGGTGACAGTGGGGGTCCTATTGTAATCAATCAAGGTGGCGTTGTTACTCAGTTAGGTATTGTAAGCTGGGGGATTGGTTGCGCTCGTCCCGGCCAGTATGGCGTTTATAGTGATATTGCAGCATTACGTCCTTGGGTCGATTCTATCATTGACGATGGCCAAACCGATCTTGTTGCGGTGGGTTATGTACTAAACCAATCGTTAAGTGCTTTTAACTTAGGTGAAACTAAGCGTCACGACTTTAAACTGAGCAACACTGGTAATGTTGAATTTACCATTGATAGCTTAAATGTATCTGAATCAGGCGTAGCGACAACTCCTGTTATTACACAAGATAATTGTACTGCTCATACCTTACAACCTAACACTGACTGTACCATTGCAGTAGAGTTTGGTGGCCAAAAGCCAGGCAGCGCAGAAGTTAACCTAAACTTTGGTATTGATAAAAACAGTACGGCCTATCAAGCTACTGTAACTGCAGTAGTAAGAGAAGAAGTTACGCCGACACCCCCACCCACAGGCAACTGTAGTGAAGAGTGGAAATCTGGCAGTGTTTACTACGCAAAGGAAACAGTTGTTTGGGCCGGTAAACAATGGCAGGCTAAGTGGTGGACACAAGGTGATTACCCCGCGGAGTCTGGGCCTTGGGGTGTTTGGCTAGAAATAGGTTCGGCAAACTGTGACAGCACGCCAACGCCAGATCCAACCGTAGCGCCTACTTCAGAGCCAACGCCTGTCCCGACGGTCACGCCAACAATTGTGCCAACAATAACACCAACTCAACCACCATCTCACTTACCTAATTATGTTGCGGGCAGCTCATTCGGTCCGGGCGATAAAGTACTAAACGACGGTGTAGCTTACCAATGTAAAGGTTGGCCATTTGGTTTATGGTGCAGTGGTTCAGCTTATGAGCCTGGTAAGGGGCGCGCATGGAATGATGCGTGGTCTAAATTGTAAACTTTTGAAACAAATATCGTTACTTAATACTAAGCCGAGATGCTTCAGCCTCGGCTTGTTATTATTTACTGGTACTATCTGTATTAGTTTTTGACACAGCAGAAGTCGTATCTAACTTCTCAAAAGGGGTGCTGCTACGATCAAGCATGCCAAGATCTAGCATGGGGGACGCATCAATGTTTTGTGCGTTCATCATTCGAGCCACACGCTGCAATGACGAAATAATCATGGTTTGCTCCCATTCTTCTAAGCCATTAAATTGGCGTGCGAAGTGATCTTGCAATGGGATCGGAGCGCCTTTGAGCACGTCTACGGCTTCATCGGTTAATAACGCATGAACCTTACGTTTATCGGTTTGTGAGCGTTGGCGATATACCAAGTTACGCTTTTCTAATCTATCTATGATCGTGGTCACGGTCGCTTGGCTTAAGCTCATCTCATTGGCTATTTCACCTATGGTGACTTGGCCTTTATCACGAATGGTTTGTAGCAACAAAATTTGCGGCGCCGTTAACCCCGTGGTTTTGGCAAGATGCTTAGAATGGAGATCTGTCGCGCGTATTACACGGCGCAATGCGACCAACACTTCATCAATACTATTCAAATTACGTTCTCGGTTAAAAATTTTCCCGATTATATCGCCAATTGTTTATATGTCTAAATAAATTAATTATCAGATGCGCTTCAAGCAAGGCTAAAAAAGTGCGTAATGAAAAATTAATAAAATTTTTTTTCGCTTTATTTCCTTGCATATTTAAACTTTTTCCAAATCGGTCTCTATCTCAAGTCTGGCTTGGCTTTGCTTGCACCAAAATAGTGAAAAAAACGGATTGTTTGTGGGGGCGATCACAAAGGTAATCTCGGGTTGAGGCCCGGTGGGGGGCTAGAGAAAAATAGATGCATAGTGTACTATGTTTCGTGTTCTAAGTTATTTTTATAGATTTAAGTTGGATTTTTGGATTTATCCGAGGCTTACGTAGCTAAATTTATTTACTTCTATAAAGATTATTTAACTTCACTTGATTGAAATACTTATAAGGAGTTGTTTTGTCTACTATGCAAAATATAGTGTTAACCCAGCCAGATTTAGAAGATGGCATGGCCGTTTCTCGACTAGTTGCATCTTGTCCGCCTTTAGATACAAACTCTGGATACTGTAATTTTCTTCAATGTGGTCACTTTTTAAGTACTTCAGTAGCCGCAAAACTTGATGATGAATTAGTGGGCTTTATTTCTGGTTACTTAGTACCAGAGCGTCCCGATACGTTGTTTATCTGGCAAGTTGCTGTGTCTACTTCAGTACGTGGTCAAGGCTTAGCATCAGACATGCTACAGCACATTCTTGATCGCACCGACTGTAAAGGGGTGCACTATATTGAAACAACTATTACTCAAGACAACCTTGCGTCTTGGGCATTATTTGAAGCGTTTTCAAATAAACTGTCAGCTGAGATGACATCGTCAGTATGGCTGAAAAAAGAACAACATTTTGAAGGTGAACATCCTTCAGAGTCGTTAGTTCGCATTGGTCCATTCAACAATCAGCCCGTTAATCATAGCGGTGAAGCGATGCAGATTTTCGCTGATATGGAATCAGAAGTGCAAAGTTACGCGCGCTCATTTCCACGCATATTTAACCGCGCCAAAGGCGAGTTTATGTGGGATGAGTTTGGTAACCGCTACTTAGACTTTCTTGCTGGTGCAGGTACGTTAAATTACGGTCATAACAATGATCTGTTTAAGCAAACCCTACTCGACTACATTAAAGATGATGGTATTACTCACGGCCTAGATATGCACACTAAGGCGAAAGGTGAATTTTTACATACCTTCAATGATAAAATTTTAAAACCGCGTGGCATGGAATATGTGATGCAGTTTACAGGCCCAACGGGTACTAACGCAGTTGAAGCGGCAATGAAAATTGCACGTAACGTAACAGGTCAGCAAAACATTGTTACCTTTACCAATGGTTTCCACGGTGTAAGCCTTGGTGCATTGGCCGCAACAGGTAACTCGCACCATCGTAACGCAGCAGGTGTGAGCCTAAGTGGTATACACAGAATGCCATTTGATGGTTACTTAGGTGACAACATCGACACCACTGAATACTTAGACAAGGTACTTAGTGATTCAAGTAGTGGTATTAACTCGCCAGCTGCTGTGATTGTTGAAACGGTACAAGGTGAGGGTGGGATTAACACGGCCAGCATTGAGTGGTTACGTAACTTACAAACTGTGTGTCGTAAACATGGCATTCTGTTAATTGTTGACGATATTCAAGCGGGCTGTGGTCGTACCGGCGACTTCTTTAGCTTTGAAGAAGCGGGTATTGAGCCAGACATCATTACCTTGTCGAAATCATTAGGTGGTTACGGCTTGCCTCTTGCTGTGGTGTTAATGAAGCCAGAGCTAGACCAATGGAAACCAGGTGAGCACAACGGTACTTTCCGTGGTAATAACCTTGCTTTTGTTGCTGCTAAATCAGCGATTGATCACTACTGGTCAGACAATAAATTCTCAAACGACATTAAGCGTAAAGGCCGTTACATCACCGAGCGCCTAACCGAGATTGTTGAGAAATACGGCACCGGTAACTTCAATATTAAAGGTCGTGGTTTATTCCAAGGCATCAACTGTGTTAACGGTGAGATAGCTGGCAAGATCACTAAGGCTGCGTTTGCTAAAGGTGTGATTATTGAAACCAGTGGCGCAGACGACCATATTGTTAAGTTCTTCTGCCCATTGACTATCAGTGATGACAACCTGAGAAAAGGGATTGATATTGTTGAGTCGGCGATCAAAGAAGTATGTGCCAAGACTGACGATATTCCGGAATCAGTGGTTTATTTTGAAGCCTCTTAAGGCCGATTGAAAATGCCACAACCTTATTCGATACAAGTTGAGCCAGGTGAAAGGAAGTTATTGCCAATTGATCACCGATTGTCTGGCTCATACCAATTAACTTGTATTCGTGGTCATGGATTTCTTCGCGTGATGTCGTGCTCGACACGACTGAAAGTGAGAGCGGGCGATAGCATCGCAATATCAGCCCGTGATATTGCCACTTTAACCGCAAGGGATCCTATGGCCGTGATGCTAATAGAAAATTAAAGAGAACTAATCATGATCCTTCGTAACCTAGCAGAAGCTAACCAATCTAATCGCCGTATTGTTTCACCTGATGGCAACTGGGAAAGCACGCGCATGTTGCTTAAGCAAGACAACATGGGCTTTTCTTTCCACATCACCACTATTTACAAAGGTGCTGATTTTCAGATGCATTATCAAAACCATCTAGAATCGGTTTACTGTATTTCTGGAACGGGTGAAATTGAAAGTTTGGAAGACGGTAAAAAACACGCTATCGCGCCAGGAACACTGTACATCTTAGATAAGCACGACAAGCATATTTTACGTTGCAGCGAAGAAATGCAATTAGCTTGTGTGTTTAATCCTCCTTTAAATGGTAAAGAAGTGCACAACGCAGAGGGTGCGTATGAGTTAGAGGCTGAAGAAGTCGTCTAATTCCCCAACCTTCCCCTCTCGCATTCCTTCCATTACATCAAATCAACAAACTAAGGTCGCAATCTTAGTTTGTTGTGAAAGCTTAGTGAGGTGAGCCATTCACCTTCGCCATTGTAATGGAAGCTTTAGCCATTAAATAAATAGGATACAAGATGCATACCGTAGAAAAAATTGGCGGCACATCGATGAGCGACTATGAGTCGGTGCGCAATAATATTATTTTAAAACCTGTTAACGCCACCTTATATAAGCGTGTATTTGTGGTATCGGCTTACGGTGGGATCACCGATCAGCTATTAGAATACAAAAAAACCGGCCAACCGGGTGTTTTTGCGCTGTTTGCTAACAGCATGGAAGATCTGAGCTGGGGTGAAAAGCTTGCCCAGCTAGAGCAAGAATTACTCAGGATAAATCAGCAATTATTTGGTGAAGGTGAGTTACTCGAAAAAGCCAACAGCTTTATTATCGGAAAACTAACCGATGCCAAGCAGTGCTTACTTGATTTACAAAGCCTATGTCAGCATGGTCATTTTGAACTGGCTTCACACCTCACCACCGTTCGCGAAATGCTGGCCAGTATTGGCGAAGCACACAGTGCTTGGAACATGGCCACCTTACTGCAACGTGATGGTGTTAATGCTCGTTTTGTTGATTTAACCGGCTGGCGCGCGAAAGAGCATGTATCACTGGACATGCGTATCCAACAAGCGTTTAGCAAAATTGATTTAACTAACGAGCTGCCTATTGTAACGGGTTATGCGCACAGCGAAACCGGTTTAATGTCGACCTTTGATCGTGGTTACAGTGAAATGACTTTTAGTCGTATTGCCGTGCTAACCCAAGCCAAAGAAGCAGTGATCCATAAAGAGTTTCACTTAAGCAGCGCCGACCCACGTTTAGTTGGCGAAGAAAATGCCGTGCCAATTGGCCGCACTAACTACGACGTAGCAGACCAGCTGGCCAATTTAGGGATGGAAGCGATTCACCCTAAAGCCGCCAAAGGGTTGCGTCAAAATAATATTCCATTGCGTGTTAAAAATACCTTTGAGCCAGAGCATGCCGGCACCTTGATCACAGGTGACTACATTAGTGAGTCTCCTTGCGTTGAAATTATTGCTGGCTGTAAAAGCATTTACGCCCTTGAGTTATTTGATCAAGACATGGCCGGCAACCTGTTTGAGTATGAGCGTGATGTGATGGAAATTATCAAGCGCTTTAAAGGTCACGTTGTGTCGAAAGATATGAATGCCAACACCATTACTCACTACTTATCGACTAACTTGAAAACCGTTAAGCGGATCCGTAACGCCATTGAAAAACTGTTCCCTGATGCGGATGTTAATCAACAGCGTGTGGCCATCGTTTCGGCCATTGGCAGTGATTTACAAATTCCAGGCATCCTAGCTAAAACGGTACAGGCCATTGCTAACAGCAATATCAGCGTATTAGCCATGCATCAGTCTAAGCGTGAAGTGGACATGAAGTTTGTGGTGAATGAGGCTGACTATGATGAAGCGGTGAAAAGCTTACACGCGGCCTTAGTTGAAGTACATAATCACGGACAAGCTATATGCCTCGCATCTTAATTGCTTGCTTAATGCTCGTTATTGCGTGGCCTACCTTTGCCGCCACGCCAGCCGAACAGCAAGCGCCAGACCAAAAAGCAGCGCAGGCACAGCAAGTAGTCGAGGCGCTTGATGCGCCTCTCTATAACCCGTTTGTTGAACGTTACGTGCTTGACGAACTTAAGCAGCTGAGGGTTGAACAAGCAGCCACGAAACATGAGCTGATCCAGCAAATAGTGGATCGTGAGCATAAGTCTGTTGACCGTGCGGTGGCTTATGCCACCGACACTGTGACTTATTTTTTCTATTTGATCGCGGCAGCCACCTCGGTATTGGTTATTGTCGGTTGGTCGTCGATACGAGAAATCAAAGAGCGGGTGCATACCTTAGCAGACGAAGAAATTTCTAAGCTGATCAATGAATATGAAAAACGCCTCGAAGCGATAGAAGCGCAACTGCAACAAAAAACCCAGCACATTGAAGAAAACCGCGAAGAGATAGAGCTAACCCAAGAAAGCCAATCACTCTGGTTGCGAGCACAGCAAGAATCTTCATCAGCGAACAAAATTCGCATTTATGACGAATTGCTTAAACTGCGACCAAACGATTGTGAAGCGCTGACTTATAAAGCGGATGCTGTGCTTGAGCTCGATGAGCCGCAATGGGCTGCTAACTTATGTCATCAGGCGCTAAAAATTGACGAAGAAAATAGCCATGCCTTTTACCAATTGGCTTGTGCTTATACCGCAATGCAGCAATTTGATGAGGCTATCAAGTACTTGTCTCAGGCCATTAGTCGCCAAGAAAGTTACCGAGAAGGGTTAAATGACGACCCAGCCCTAACACCTTTGTTAGAAAAACAGGACATGCAAGAAATCATTAATGGACTTTAAAGTATTAATAGAGGACTAATGAATAATTCTATTTTTCTATTTTGTTAACTATGCTTTATTGGATGAGAATTAAAATTGATAAGATAGGGATTGTTTGGCGATTGAGTCAATAAACTGTAATTTTTATCGTTAAATTGGCTAGTTATGGTTTTATTTTTGTCTTTAGTCTACTTTTTATCCAATAAAACAGAACAACTATAATAGTTAGGTAACGAAATGATCTTAAAAATAATTTATTTAGTTACCTAAGCAAATTGTTCAAGGAATAGTGAATGTCGACCATATTGGAAGTGCAAAATCTGTACAAGGTATTTGGCGATAAACCCGAGCAAGCGTTTCCGCTGATCGATAAAGGTTTAGATAAAGACCAAATATTTGCACAAACAGGGTTAACGGTAGGGGTGCATGATGTATCTCTATCCATTAACCAAGGCGAAATTTTCGTCATTATGGGGCTCTCAGGCTCCGGTAAATCCACCTTAGTACGCTTACTTAATCGTCTCATCGAACCCTCTCGTGGCAGTGTATTACTCAATGGTAAAGATATTGCCCATATCTCGACCGAAGAGCTAATAGAAGTGCGCCGTAATAACATTTCTATGGTGTTCCAAAGTTTTGCATTAATGCCACACATGACAGTGATCGAAAACACCGCATTTGGCTTAGAGTTGGCCGGAATTGATCTGCCGACCCGGCATCAGCAAGCGATGTCGGCGTTAGAGCGAGTAGGGCTAGATAGCTATTGCGACTCGTTTCCAGATGAATTATCCGGCGGGATGAAGCAGCGAGTAGGCCTTGCCCGCGCATTGGCGTGTGACCCTGACATCTTGCTAATGGACGAAGCTTTCTCGGCATTAGACCCGTTAATTCGTACTGAAATGCAAGATGAACTTATCCGCCTGCAAAATGACGATAGACGCACCATAGTGTTTATCTCGCACGATCTGGATGAAGCCATGCGCATTGGTGACCGCATCGCCATTATGCAAAATGGCGCGGTGGTGCAAGTAGGCACCCCTGACGACATTTTACATAACCCCGCCAACGAGTATGTGAGCTCCTTCTTTAGAGGTGTGAATGTCGCGACGGTATTTTCAGCAAAAGACATTATGCGTAAAAAACCTGCAGCGGTGTTTAACAAATCAGAATATGACGGCCCAGCATCGGCCATTCAGCATTTGATTGACCATGATCGTGATTACGGTGTGGTGGTTGATAAAAGTAATAAATATCTAGGCATAGTGTCACTTGATTCTCTGAAGCAAGCTTATAAAGAGCATCGTTCGTTGGTGAGTGCGATTTTAGAAGACACCTTATGTCTTGACCCAGAGGTGCCAGTGGGTGAACTGATTGGCCCTGTGGCCAGCGTTGCTTATGCGGTGCCTGTGGTTGACGAAAATAAAAATTATTTAGGGGTCATCACCAAGTCCCGTTTATTACAAACTTTGGATAGGGAATAGTCATGGCTGAAGCAGAGAAAAGTAATGACCCATGGGCCAGCAGCCAAACAGAGGCGCCTAGTGCTGATCCTTGGGGGGGCAGCGCATCGGATGCGACTAGCACTAACCCTTGGGCTACTGATACCACATCAGGGGCTAATGATTGGCTAAACAGTGCGCCGACAGAATCTGTCCAGTTTGATTGGCTCCATCCATTTCAAGATGCGATTATTCCTTTTGATAGCTGGATTGAAACCGGACTGAACTGGCTAGTTGAACATGGCCGGCCATTATTTCAAGCCATTCGGATACCGATTGATTTTATTTTAACTACCTTTGAAACCGCTTTGGTTTCCACTCCCGCGCCTTTTATGTTGCTGATTTTGTTTCTATTTGCATGGCAGTTTGCTGGCATTCGGTTAGGCGTGGCGGCATTGTTTTCATTGCTCATTATTGGCTTGATTGGCGCTTGGCCTGAGGCCATGACCACCTTATCGTTGGTCATGACATCCGTATTCTTTTGTTTGGTGATTGGCTTACCCCTTGGTATTTGGTTGGCGCGCAGTAAAACCGCCGCCCAATTTGTCAGGCCAGTGTTAGATGCCATGCAAACCACACCGGCCTTCGTCTACTTGGTGCCCATTGTCATGCTATTTGGTATTGGTAACGTGCCAGGTGTGGTCGTGACTATTATCTTTGCGCTGCCGCCGGTAGTGCGATTAACCATTTTAGGCATACATCAAGTGCCAGAAGAGCTAATAGAAGCGGGCCATTCATTTGGCGCAAATTCAAAACAAATGCTCTATCGCATTCAATTACCACTGGCGATGCCAACCATTATGGCGGGCGTTAACCAAACCTTAATGCTGTCTTTATCTATGGTGGTGATTGCCTCAATGATTGCGGTAGGTGGCCTTGGCCAAATGGTACTACGTGGTATTGGTCGTCTTGATATGGGCTTAGCGGCAGTAGGTGGCTTAGGTATTGTTATCTTAGCAATTCTACTTGACCGCATTACCCAAGAAATAGGTGCTAAATCGCGCGATAACAAAGCGCGTTGGTTTCACAGTGGACCTGTGGCACTGGTATTAAATGTTGTTTCTAAACCGAAAAAATCAGTTAATCAAACAGGAGAGTCAAAATGAGTTATTCATGGGCTAAAACCATGGCTGTAAGCCTACTAACCGGTGCCACATTAAGCGGCGCAGCATTGGCTGAATCTTTACCCGGTGAAGGGGTGACAGTGCAACCCGTGCAATCAACCGTGGCTGAAGAAACCTTTCAAACGCTGATCGTGAACAAAGCACTAGAAGCATTGGGTTACGACGTTAAAGACACAAAAGAAGTGGACTACAACGTTGGCTACACCTCAATAGCCAAAGGTGATGCAACTTTTCTTGCGGTAGGTTGGTTCCCACTACACGCCGACAAATACACCATGTCAGGTGGCGATAAAAGCTTCTCTCGCACTGGTGAATACATCAGTGGTGCCGCGCAAGGTTACTTAATCGATAAAAAAACTGCTGAAAAATATGGCATTACTAATATTAGCCAACTAACGGATCCAAAAATTGCCAAGCTATTTGATGCCAATGGTGATGGCAAGGCTGATTTAACCGGATGTAACCCAGGCTGGGGCTGTGAATTAGTGGTTGAAGAGCATTTAACGGCTTATAAATTGCGTGACACAGTGACCCATAACCAAGGTAACTATGCCGCGATTATTGCCGACACCATTTCACGTTACAAAAAAGGTGACCCGATTTTGTATTACACGTGGACGCCTTACTGGGTAAGTGGTGTATTAGTACCGGGTAAAGATGTTGTTTGGTTAGAAGTGCCATTCTCAGCACTGCCGGGTGAGCGCAAAGACATTGATACTACGCTGTCTAATGGTAAAAACTACGGCTTTGAAATGAACTCAATGCGCATTGTTGCCAACAAAGAGTTTACTGAGAAAAACCCAGCCGCGGCTAAGCTATTTGAAATTATGAAGCTAGATATTAATGCGGTCAGCGCGCAAAACATGATGATGAGCCAAGGTAAAAATAGCTCTGCAGACATTGAGGCACATGCTAACGGCTGGATAGCAGCAAACAAAGCCACCTTTGACGGCTGGATTGCAGAAGCGAAAAAAGCAGCTATGTAATAGCGCTGCAGCTAAATAGTAAGTTGTTTTAAACAGGCCGCTCAGCGGCCTGTTTTATTTGTAGCGTTGCTTGCTAGTGAGTCACTGTTTCATCTGTTATGTTCTGTTGCACAACAACTGGGCACCACCTAGAGTCACGGCCATTGGCAAATACGCAATGATAGTAGCCGTGCATATAATAAATAACTTGTCCTAGCTTGGGCTCTGGATAGCGTTCAATAATACCCGAGCGCCAGCTAGTAAGGTAATCCGCTAGGCTTTGTTGGTGCATAACCTGAGCATTCTTCATCTTTTCCTCTTCAGTTAGCTTGGTTATCTAGCAAAGAGTTTACCTAATGCGGTTGAACCTAAACTTAACCAAGTTGAATTTAGCATCAACATGCCGCTGCGTTGACTACCAAGTCATTTCACCAGTATGAACCTTTGCGCTAAGTTCAAGGGATGATGGACTGGCTGCTTGTGGATAGGCTTGGTCCATGGCGTTAATTAGCTCAGCGCTGTTGTTCGCTTTGCTTTTTTCGCTGATAAAAGTTGTTAAATAAGACAAAGAAAACTGCACACTTGATAGATCCAAAGCTGAGTCTGGTGTCATGTGGCCGGGGATCACTACTTCAGGCTTAAGTGACTTCATTTCTTTTAATTGCGCTGACCACGCTTGCAGCTCTTCATCTGATTGCGTATCAGCCATCCACAGGTGTAAGTTGCCAGACACTGCCACATTTCCCAAAATGGCCTTATTCGCTGGGATCCATAAATAAGGGCGGTGAGCTAATTGCCCTTGCGTGCCTTTTATCTCAATCTCCACTCCATCAATGCTAATCGTACTGGCAGAGTAGGCGGTTGGAATGATTGGTTTTTCCGGCGCATTGGCGCCCATTTGAGGAGCCCAAAAAGCGATTTTACCTTTGAGTTTTTTCTCAATTACCGTGCGTACCGCTGGCGTGGTGATGATCGCTGCGTCAGGAAACATCTTATGCAGTACTTCAGCGCCAAAGTAATAATCTGGATCGGCTTGGCTAATAAAAATCGTTGTTAAGGTTTTGCCTGAATCTAAAACATTGGCGGCAATGCGCAGCGCGTCGGCTTTTGAAAACCCAGTATCAACAACTAATGCTTCGTTTTCGCCGTAAACCAGTGTTGAATTCACATTAAAACTGCTTTCATCTGCGTTATACACTTTTAGTGTTAATGGTTTAGCAACCTCTGCAAATACTGAGTGGCTAAGTAGGGCTGCGGCGGTTAATAAAACTAACTTTTTCATATCTCTCCTAAATGTCTGTTGCACTCGTTATATTCGAGTGATGTGTTGCCTTCGAGGTGTATAGTAGAGATTTGATCCGCTCAGAAAAATAGACAATACTGAACATCATTGTTTCGTATAGTGAGCAAGTGATGGATAGGCTAACGGCAGCAAAAGTGTTTATCAATGTAGTGCAATGTGGCAGTTTTAGCGCCGCAGCTGACCGACTGAATATGTCGCGTAGTATGGTCACTCGCTATGTAGACAAAATGGAAAATTGGCTACAAACGCGTTTATTGCACCGCACCACCCGCAAAGTCACCTTAACCAGCGCCGGTGAAACCTGCCTTAAAGAAATAGAAGCTTGGCTAGAGCAAGGGGATAAACTCGCGCGATATGGCGCCGATCCGCAAGCGTTAACTGGACGAGTGAAAGTGGCCACCAGTGTGTCGTTAGGGGGCGCTTTACTGGCACCCGCTATAAAAGCGTTTCAAGACCAACACCGGCAGATATTTATTGATCTGGATGTCCAAGACTCGGTAAAAGACATGACCGAGCAACAAATTGATCTTGCCATTCGTATTACCGCTTCCCCATCAGATACATTAATTGGCAAACCTATAGGGGTGTGTGAGTCGGCGTTAGTTGCCTCTCCTGATTATCTCGCCCAAGCTGGAGCGATAGTAGAGCCGCAAGACCTAACAGCACACCGCTGCTTAGGCTATAAAAACTTTGCTTGGAGCGTGTGGCATTTAGCTAAAGACAAGCAATTTGAGGCCGTTGAAGTGTCTTGTCATCTAACGGCGAACGAAGCCACTACTTTACTTTATGCCTGCTTGAGCGGTGCGGGTGTGTCGTTACAGCCCACCTATTTAGTCAACAAATACCTAAAATCCGGTGAGCTTTGCCACGTACTGCCGCAATGGCAACCCAATGAAATGAAAATCTACGCCCTGTACTCATCACGTAAACATCTGTCGCCAGCAATACGAGCCTTAATTGACCACCTTGAGCAATACTTTGCAGATCATCCTTGGTAGGGTTATTTAAGGGATTAACAAGAGTGTGTTAACAGTTTAAGGACAAGGGCAGGAAGTCGGTTAGCAAAGCGCAGCGCTTGCTAACCGGTGTGATAGTTGGAGCAGGGGATTTACTGGTTTATAAAGTCTTTAAAGCGTTGCTGCGTGGCTTTGTCAGCTCGGTTGTACCAAAAATGCAGCATCTCTTCAGCTGTGCCGCTATCAACTTGCTTGGTTGTATTCGCGCCAGCATTTGACTGAGGGTTCGTTGTTGCGGTCTTCTGTAGCGCGATAGCCGTACTGGCACCAGCTGCACCCGCCAAAACGATAGCCGCTTTAGCGCCTGTTTGGTTGTAGTCTTTGGCCTCATCAACATAGTCGCGACCCAGCTGCATCCCTTCTTTGGTCAGCTTATCTTCAACCTTGGTGATAGGGTTACCAGCTTGATCAACTAGCTGCCATTCAAGGTTACTAATGTGCTCCTCGGCGCTGCGATAGCTTTTATAATCAGGCATTACAAATGACACTTGGCTATCACTCGCCGTAAACTTGGCAATAATGGTGTCACTTGTCGTGCTAATTTCTTCCCCTGCTTTAGTGAAAGAGGGCTCATAACGAAACACAATTTGGCTTTCGCCATTGGGTAACACTAGCGTGTTGTTACTTGAAAAGAGGCCGCTCGACAGCTTCACCTTCTCGCCATTGGCTACTAATAAGTTAACATCTTGAGCGACGGTTAAAGTAACATCCGCCTGCGCCGCTGCACTGATTGATAGGGCCATTGTTAAAGCTAATGGTTTGATAATACGCATTATTTAAAAACCTTTTATGGTAGTAACCTTGCTAGTTATCGCGCGAACACCGAGTGAACACAACGTGGCAACGCGCTATAAAGTGAGATTGTAAATCTGATATTGAGGTTGCCGTTTTAGCTGGCGAAATACAAGTCAGAATAAGTACTTAATTTGACAACTTGATGAAGGTTGCTGTTTGTTAGCTTACTGCCTAAGGTTGCACATTGACTCTTTGAATATGATATGCCCAATTATTTTTTGTTATATTGATGTGTAATTTTTTCAATATGTTATGGATGAATAGATCAATTTAATGTATGTTTTGGAATCATTTTTAATGGCGTTAGCGTTCTCGGCTTTAGTGTTCAGTAGTGCTGTTTGGTCTGTTAACTTGTTGGATCGCCCTTACATTAGTTGTTGATTTAGATAAGGGATAAAGTGGCTGCTGGCTCATTTTTATGGATGGGTCCTTTAGTTTGTTGCTGCAGAGAGCCAACACTGCCTCATTTAGGAGTTTAATGAATCATGGCTAGGCTTGAAGATATTCCTTGTTATCATCCACACTCTCAAGTTGCTTTAAATCCCAGTTTTGCCTTGTATGGCAATGACGTGTTTTTCAACTTAGGCGGTGCGCATCGTTCCAGCACGCCCACATTGACTTTAAATGCCAGTGAAGTCAGCTTGTTTCAACGGCTTGCTGCTCAACCCTGCCTGGCTTCGCTGTTACTAGAATTTCCCCAAGCTACAGATTTACTTTGCCAATGGTGGCAGCGGGAGTTGGTGTTTTTTTATCTTCCTATTCCTGCAGAGCAACAGGAGCATATAGTTGTTTTAGAGCCCCATGTTGATGATGCGGCCTTATCGGTAGGGGGCAGCTTGTTAAAGCTGCAGCACGCTAAAAAAATCACTATTTTGACCAACGCCTTTCATTCCAACTATACCTGCTATCATGAAAAAACCACTGATGATACTGAATTTGTCACCCAGCGTCGTGCCGCAGAAGGTGCTCTAGCGGCCGCGATATTGGGTGGCAGGCATGAACATTTAGATCAGTTGGATAAGCCATTACGTTGGACTAAAGGTAATGGCCAAGATTTATTGCACCCGCAGCAATTGCGTGAGTTGGCTCAGGTGATGGCACAGAAAATATTGGCTCTTGAGCCAACAGAGCTTTGGATCCCGCTTGCGTCGGGCTCTCATTCTGACCACCATAACACACGTAATGCCGCTATCCTGATGCTGCAACTTTATGCCGACGACTTTGCAAATTGCCGAGTATCTATTTACGAAGATCAGCCTTATGTGTATGACTTTGGCCCCGCAATGCGAGACTTTTTGCTCGCGCAAGTATGCCAAACCACTAGGCCAATACAGGTGATTGAAAACATCGATTCGGTAATGGCGAAAAAACAGCGATTGGTAAGTATTTTTAGTTCACAGTTTAAGCCGAGCTTTATGTTGCCTTCGATTATTGCGGCGGCCAAAGATCATGCTGCTAATGCGGAGTTTATTGAACGGCGCTGGCTATTAACCAGTACCCCACAATTGCCTTCATACCAACAATTTGAGTCGTTATCGGATGCAACAAAGCTATTTCATCAGCTTAAACAAAGCCAAGAGGTTAATTTAGTTATTCACGATTACTTGGTAGCAGAGGATGTACATAGACTGCAGAGCACTTTTAGCCCCTTAAAGATAAATATTTATACACGAGAGCGTGAAAAGGATCGCGGTCGTGCTCAGGCGGTTCATAGTGATAATATTAAGCTGCATTTTTACGATAACAGTTTAGATGATTGCTTTGCGGTAACAGAGCAGCTGATTAATGGAAGTCAACACTTTACTATTTTGGCTTGCTATCAACTGGCCCAGCGTGAATGTGAGCAGCGCTTTGCCATTTTTAACCAGCCTGAACAGATTTATAAAACCCTTTGGATGAGTTCGATGATTGCCGCACTCGATGAACAGCTAGCAACATGCCGTGCTGATATGTCGTTGGCGATGGTATAAGTAGCGGTGCAATCAAGCAGGTTAACTAGCGTAAATGCTACCTGCTTGATTGCAATCTGAGGCTGAATTAAGAAACTTTTTTGACCACGCGTGCAGGGTTTCCCATTACGACGGTGTTATCGGGAATGGATTTGATCACGACGCTGTTGGCTCCAATCACGCAATTTTCGCCTATTTGTACGCCTTTCATTATCCAGGCGCCAGCCCCTATCCAAGAGTTAGCGCCAATTTTAACGGGCGCTGATTCAAGCCGAGCTATTTCAGTGTCGGTGCCACGGCCTTCGGTGGTGTGTCCATCACAATCCATAATGGTTACGCCAGGGCCAATTCCGACATAATCACCTATTTCAACATGCTCGTAGGCCACAATGGCCACACCCAGCATCTGCACCCCAGTGCCAAGGGTGATTTTTCCGGCGGGTTTATCATTGGCTTTTACCGAGGTTAGCTTGATGCAGCTACTATGAAAGGGAGGAGTAACAGGGTTTGATTCTAAAAAGCATCCCGGCCCTATGGTGATGGCACCATGGAAGGCAAGGGTTTCTGCCTGATTGAGCTCACGATAAACCGAATAACCTTTCTCATCAGTTACTTGGGTAAAGCAAATGCGCGGCACACTCGATATGACGGCGTCTTGTGCAATGCTCACGCCGCGCGCAGTTAATAACTGAGCGACATGTTTGGGATCGGTGGTAAAAGGGGCTGGGGACGATTCGCTTTGAAACTCAGGATCGTCGGGTAAACTGATAAATAAACTTTTATAAGCGGGCATAACTATTCCTTACTACGGTTTCAAAGTTGAATACCTTGGGTCCAATTCAGCAGTAAAACATCTTCGGCGATGTCTGGATGTTTTTTGATGATGTATTTTAAATTCTCTTGCCCTGACTGTTGCGAACCTTGGGCTGATTTATCATGAGGCAGGTGCAATACTAATGGCGATTTAAGTAAATCAAACTTGGCGCCCTGCTTGGCCAAACGGATCCCTAATTCGAAGTCTTCACCACCCCAAGTATTAAAGTGTTCGTCAAAGCCTTCTACTTTGCGTAGCAACGTGGTTTTGGCGCTTAAGTGGCAAGTCCATGCAACAAACCAAGGGTAGCGGCTTTGGTTAAGGCCATTAGGCAAGTTATTAAGAATAGCGTAGCGGCAATCTAAATATTCAGTGCTTGCTTGTAAGGTCTTAAACACTTTATTAAGGGGCTGTTGTTGATATAGGGCGAGTAAGCTTGCTTCGTTTTTTAGTTCAAACTCTTCAAAGCCATAGCACATGCCTATCAGCACATCTTGGGGTTTTGATTGATACGCTTGGTAATGGCTGTGTAGTAAGTTATTGGGTACCACTATGCCAGCGTCAAGAAACAAACAAATCTCATAGTTAGCGGCATAAATACCTTTATTACGGGCCATGCCTGCTCTAAAGCCCATGTCAGGCTGGTATTGATATTGAATGTTTAACACGTGACGAAACGAGTTAACCACGGCTTCGGTATTATCTGATGAGCCATCATCAACAACGATAACTTCAAAAGGGCAAATTGCATTTATTTGTTGTTCAAGGGAAGCTAACGTTCCCTCTAGTAATTTTGCGCGATTATAAGTGGGTATAATCACGCTGATCCCTGTTTGTAACATGGTTAAATCATCCCTTTTTTATCATCCACCCTAGGGATGGATATGAGCCAACGCGCAGGAAAGGCCTGAGTCGTTGATTTATCTATCAAATTAAAGTGAACTATATATTAAGTGATGATGCAGTTGTTAACAATAACCAGTAGAAAGCTTTCGGGCGCGGCAATGGTATAGGTTATAACTTGAAGGCTTATCGCCTAGTATCATTGGCTTCATCAATCGGACAATTACGGATGTTGGCTTTTTTATTTTTGCTATGCATAATTTACAAGTTGTTGATGTTTTGTGCGCCGATGAAATTGAAGGGACTGAATGTGCTTGGTGCAGTTAGAGCGGTGCACAGTGCAAAGATGCTGGTCAAATAAAAAATTACGCTAAACAGCGTTCATTTAATCGCTTAAACAGTGAAATAAAGTATGAAACAAGCATCAAGGTTTATGCCCCAATATGAACCTGAAAAGACAAGCCGTGGGGCTTTGATCGGCTATGTAACTGTTGCTTTGACCATTATTTTAGTCATGGTGGTCGTGGTAGTTTACCAGCCTTGGTCGCTGGTGGTTTTTGTTGGTTTAGCTATATTTGCGAAAATTGTGTGGGTTATCGATCAACCCAAAGTAGAGCAACATTTTCTAAAACTGTGCCAAGAGCGTGATGGCTTGTCTATTTGTGAATTTGCTAAGTCGTTTGATACAAACGTTGTAGATACATGGGTTATCCGTGCAGTGTACGAACAACTTCAAGCAGCGTTGCCAACTGAGCATAAAGTTCCTATCAAAGCTTCTGATTCTTTACTTGATACCTTGTTGCTTGATATGGATGACATTGATTTATCCTTAGTTGAAGAAATTGCGCAACGAACAGGTAGAAGTCTTGAGCTTTTCGAAAAAAATCCCTACATAGGCAAAGTAACCACCGCGCAAAACTTGGTGCTCTTTTTTAATCATCAGGCTCCTGTGCATGCTATGAAGTAAGTGAAAAATTGCGCGTGGATGACTAGTAATGCTAACACCAGAGTTTATAAAGCCTTTACAGTTGGAGTTGAAGCAATACTAAACACTCATCAAGGTGGCACCTCAGGCCCTTGATATATCTGCTTATGTTGCCTTTTTCATAGATTGGTGGAAGGGCGGGAGTTGAACTGCATCAGTAAAGTTTTAACTGTTTGTTTTTAAAGTGGTATTCACATTGTTCTAAAAGTTCGTGCTACTAACGTGCTATTTGGTTTGAGCTTGGCTCTATTGCGTTGCCAAGTGCAGATGTAGCAATTCACAAGTGATCTGATCATTCAGTTTATCTAGTGTGCTTCAATCTTACAATTTACTCTCGACATGACTCACTTTTGGACAAAAACGAGTTAGTGGATTTGCTCATTTAACGAAGTACGTATCAGGTGACGTATGGCCTAACTCAACCTAGCCAAAGGTAAGACCTGAACCTATATACATTTGACCAGCCAGAATCGATAAACCCTTGTCTTGCTCTCAGTGGCATTGAGAAGATCCTTTAATGTGAGCTAGGTTCGAGATGATTCCAATGAACTACAAATTAGCGCCAATGGCCCATCCATCATTTCGGTTTTGATCAAACTCGCATCATGACAACAACTGGTAGAGAACGCGAAACCATGTAAGTAATCAGCCAGCAAATCTAGGCCGTCATTTTCCACATTTTTGTGTAAAGCTAAAGGAGCAATAATAGTTTGATAACGCACAGTAAACACTTGGGCAGGTCCGTGTGATTTCATGCTCAGCATGGTTTGTAGTAGCCCGTTGTACTCGCGTAACAGCTCGATATAACTGACACATAAACGTTTTAACTCGCCTTGCCAGTTCGAACTTTCCTGAGGCTGGTAGATCTCCGCCACAAGCGATGTGGTGAGCGCTTCCAACAAAGCATTCTTGTTTTTGAAGTAGTAATAGATCGCCATAGGATCCACGTTTAATTGCGTTGCTAATGAACGGACACTTGGGACTTTTCCATCCCTTTTCATCAAACACTTAGCCGTTTCTAGGATGCTCTCAGCACTTAACTGTGATTGCTTCCCTACTGGTCGTCCACGTTTCTTTTCATTGACAGCCATTTGCTCTTCCCGATAAACTCAACAATATTCTACATTGTAGAATTAATTTTAAACTATATTTGGGCTCCGCTCAACCACGGCCAATTTGATGGGGTACTTATGGCAAACATCGTATTTATTGCAACTAGTCTGGACGGTTTCATCGCAGATAAACAAGGCAAACTCGACTGGCTACATTCGGTACCAAATCCAGACAATATTGATACTGGTTTCTTTGCATTGATGGAGCGAATTGACGGCTTGGTGATGGGACGCAATACCCTCGATGTGGTTCTGAGTTTTGATTGCGATTGGCCTTACACAAAACCAGTGTTCGTGTTGAGCAACACCATGACGAAAGTGCCACAAGGTTATGAAGGCAAAGTATTCTTAGTCAAAGGTGAATTAAAAGACATTATCGCGGAGCTGAATGCTAAGGGATTTTATGACCTATACATCGACGGTGGCGTGACTATTCAAAACTTCCTCAATGAAGATCTGATCGATGAAATGGTGATCACTCGCTTTCCTATCCTACTTGGCAGCGGCGCACCTTTGTTTGGTGAACTAAAACAACCATTGAACTTCAAAGTGACCAAGAGTGAAGTAGTACTAGAAACCTTGGTTCAAACCTCTTACGTGCGAGAGAAATAATCTTGATTCCTGCATCTAAAAACGCCCTGCACAACTAAAGTGAAGGGCGTTTTGCCGTCTATTTGAGCAATAGGGATCAGGTCTTGTCTTTTGCCTCTCCCATTAATTTATGTATTGAAAATTTCTCTGATTGCCTAGCTAGTGATACTAGACGTAACTCATTTCGGGGCAAAAGTGAGTTGGAACAGCCGGAAGCTAAATTAGCCCCTCGAATTGAGTGTATACAGGTTTCCTTCAGGCTCGCCCACTTAAATTCATGTTTTGTGGTATTAGTTTAAGTCTTGAAATCTATTTGGGAATTAAACCCCCGTCCGCTCTTTTTGTCATGTTCTTTGATGTAGTTACCATAATGACGGAACAGCATTTCAGGTCCGTTGTGGCCCATTTGGTCAGCAACCCACCATAGGTTAGCGCCACGGCTGATCAACATGGTGGCGAAGGTGTGCCTTGTTTGGTAGGGGTGGCGGTAGCGCACGTTTGAACGCTCTAGCACGGTTACCCAAATGTTCTTTCTGATTTGATCTGCGCCCGTTAGTGGCTTGCCTTGCTTGGGCTCTTCAAACACAAACTCGCTTTTAGCTTCGGTGATGGCCTGTTGGCTGGTTAGTGCTGCAATGGCCTCTGGCAAGATAATCCTCCCATTTTTAGCCGTTGCTCAATTTTTAAAAGTGTAACTTTGCTTACTCTTTTTTTACAAAAGTTTGATGTATAGTGCGGTAAATACTTCTTCATGTTTGGCCACTTTGAGGCTCGTTTCTGATGGCTATTTGAAGGAGAGCTTCACGCTACTAGTTTGATTTTTGTGTGGCGATTGGCTCTGGCTTGTGGCCGGATTGCATATCGCACTTCGTCAGTTGCTTCGGCGACGTAAACATTAGGTTACGAATATATGTTTGATCGCTTCATTGTATTTTTTGCCCTTTTTATAGGAGTGTTTCCATTGCATGCTTCAAATAAAGTTTTCCCGCCTGTACCAGACTGGAGACCAAATTTTACTGCTGAGGCTGCAATGATATTAGAGCAACTGGTGTTTTATACCAATGATCAAAAGGATATGGTGCAATTTAGCAATGGTACGCTGGTGCTGCTGCCTGATAGGTTATCTGATACAGCTGCTTATGATTATGCATTAAAGGTGTTGTCGGATATTTACAATTATCATCCTGATATGAAGCCGATTGCGATGAAAGATGGGAATATTGTCGTGCAATATAATCATCCCGCGGTCAATGTTGTGTTGACAGGTTTCACAGCAAAGCACATGGATGAAATTCGACAGTTACACCTGAATGGGCTCGTGACGGATGAAGTTTTAATCACGCCATTGGGGAATAACATTTTCGATGACTTTGGCATGCAAGCTTTATACGGCAGAGCTTTGATGTTTATGGATGCACAAGATCCTGTGATTATTCGTCTGTATCGTCATGCAAAAGCAAATCAATAATGGTAAGCAAATTGGCAGCTACACCGCCTAAAACCATTGTTCCTGCGGTGGTTGCGTAATATAAACGCGATGATGGCTTTGTTTGCGGGGCTAAATAGTCTATCCGAGTGTGATGGGCCAAGTAGCAACACTAGCAATGTTTTTGAGTTGCTTTTAGTCACTCGTTAGTAAGGCGCGTAATGCGGCATAACCAAATGTTACATTCAAAATAGGAAATAAAATGTTTAAAAAAACGTTAGTTTTATCTTTGGGGCTGCTGGTTTCAAGCTTAGCGAATGCCAATGTTGATGAAACATGTGCGGAAGCTGGCGCTAGATTGAATAAGGTGATTGATGATTGGAATACTTCGGTATTGGACTATTCAACTCCTGAAAAGAATCCTTCGGTTATTGCCATGTATAAGGATTACAAGGACGGCACCCTAGAAGATAATTTTGTCGCGCAATGCAAAGAGAAGTGGGCGATGAATCAGGATATTTTTGAGTGTTTTTCGGGTGTGAGATCTGAAATGGGGGCTTCCATGTGCCGGGCTCCTGAGACCAATGCAAACGACTGGAAGTATTAGCCGTACTTGCGCAGGTCATTGAGTGTGCAGGCTGATTAGAATTCGCTTTTACCAGCTGCGTTATTAAACGATTGTTGTTAAAGGCGTTAACTGAAAGAAGAAAATAAAATTTGGCCTTAAATTAGTGAGCATCATTAATATTAAGTGCATCCGTATTCAACGGGCCTAGCCCGAACAAGGAGAAAGCATGGAAGAGGTAATGGAAGTCGCTATGGCAGAGCAAGCCTCAAGGTTTTCTAGGTTGGGTGCAGCTTAATCTTATTAATTTGTGCTGGATATTCGGCAAGCCTTCACGCTGTTTGCATGACTATATCGCGGGTACAAAGGTAGTAAGGGTCGCTAGCTAATTGCCGTGCTCGTCAGCGGCTTTTTACTTTATTAGCTTTAGGGGGAAATGATGACTAAAACAGAGCTAGGGTTTTATGTTCGATTAGCAATATTGCTTGTAGTAGTGATAGTTCATATTGCTGCCGATAGTGGCGCAAACTTTAGTGATGGGCTTCAAGAAATCTCTCCAAGCTATTGGATAGCCATCGTATATGGAGCTTATTTTGGCCTGTATGTCGTGACTTTAAGGTGTAAGGCATGCCATTCGCCCATAATTTACAAAGCGATAAACCCTGCACAATGGCGGCTTCCCAAATCGACTTGCAGTAATTGTGGCTCTGGTACCTAGCCTCATACGAGTAGTCTTTGTTGCGCCAAGGAAAATCGCCTACTCAATATATTACAGAGCTTTTGATCTCTCAGGCTGATCGAATAAGCAGTCTATGTAGAGGGCGCGGTGTTAATAGTCTTCATGTCTCCTGTCTTGCAAGGTGGTCATATTTCCCATCGAGTAGTAAAACAAACCTAAATCCGCATAAATGTGCGAGGAAACCAAGCAATATGAATTATTAGTTCTAGCCGCAATGACGCGATTTGAATCTCCAAACACTCAAGCCATTGACGCTGCCACGGGTATCTCTGAGCGAAAAGTGCAATCAGCCGCTAATGCATTAGTAAAAAATTTGGGTGAGATATTCAAAGAGATCGGTCTGTAGGCACTTGATATCTGAACTGTCAACTACCTGATTTTGCGAGGGTTAAGTCACGCATGTTTAGTACCTACTTTTAGTACCAACAGCTTACACACAAAATTACAGATAAAAAAAAGGCGTTAACTCAATGAGTTATCGCCTTTTCTATAGATTGGTGGGCTGGCGACACCTGAAACGGAGTGCTAAGTGGTTGTTTTTATTTGTTTGTGGCTATTTTGACTTTCACTGGTGGTACTTAGGGTGGTACTTAGGCTCAAAGTCACCTTAAAAATAACCCCCCGAAACACCGTCTTAATTGCTGCTCACTGAGCCGCCAATATTCAGATTCTAGTGCTGAAATTGCTTCACGTCTTTCTATAAATTTTTTCCATCTCATGTATTTGGGCTTGGCAAAATAGTATGACGACTCAATCAAGTTGTAAATGTCAGGCTGATAGCCCCACAGGGCTAACCTAAGTTTTCTTATACGCCTTGCTAGTCTACTTTGCTTGGTTTCGCTTTGGCTCGCATAGTGAAGCTTTAAGCAAGCCCTACAGGCATAACCGTTTTTAAAGCGGTAAAGGTGTTGTCGCCTTTCCTGACAATATGGGCAGCTTATGTATAGTTTGTTGCTGGCGCTGCTGCTACACGTTAACAAGGCGATTTCTAGGGGCTTTTTACCTTCGCCTTTGTTGATTCGCATATACCTAACGCCTGTTGATGTCTCACACAGTTCAAACGGTGTGCGCTCTGCGCCTTGCTCAGTGGTGATGGTGAATTGGTATTGCCCAAGGGGCTTTTCGGTTAAGCCTTTAAAGGTGTGGGCGTATAGCTTTCTGTATTCACTGGTGTAGCGTCTGAATTGTGATCGTCCGAAATGAAAACCTGTTGGCATTAGTGCGCACCATTGATAAACCCGTCACCATTATACCCCGTTGCGCTTAATACGAAAAACAGGGTGAATATTAGGTTTTCTTAGGTTTGATTCGGCTTGTGCCATAGTCTTTAGTTTGGGGTGGGCGGTTTCCTTTGCTTCTTACTTTGGCAAGGTATGAAATACGCCATACAGCACGCTGTATTGATGCCTCACAATCACGCTTTAAATTGTAATAGCAGTTCTTAGGGGTGTATTCGGAGCCTTGTAGGTGGTTTTCCCATACGCCTTTTACTTTGATCAGTATCTCGTGCGGGTGGCGTACCTTGTGGCCGTCTAGTATCAGGGCGTAGTGGTAATGCTGCTGTTTAGCCGTTTCCATCTCACGACACCAGATAAAACCAATACGCTTGAGGGCATATTGACGCTTTAGCCATTTAAACAAGATTCGGTTAAACCTGCTTACTATTGCGTTGGTGCTGGTGTATTCATACAAGCGCAGATCAAAGCGAATCAGGTGAACTTTACTGTGATGGTTTAGCATAGTATCAACTTGGTTAATCATGCTTTTAGCCATGTGTGAATACATGCCACTGTATTTACCGTTAACCCAAAATACCTTGTTGTTTACTTCAAGATATCGGGTTTTCATAATGTAAGACATAAGACTATCTAAGGGATATTATTAATTACCTAGCCGTCTGTTAGTAACTACTATCACTATTATGCTTTGCTATCTCTAAGGCTGGTTCTTGATGGTTGAAATTAAACGGGGTCAAAAACCTGTAAATGGCGATTGTTAATGCCTTTTTAAGATTAACGCTAAGGTCTTGCTGATAGTGACTACTAACTAAATGCAAAATACAAAATTGTATGGCTCGGTAATTGAGGTTATGATTTAACAGCTGGTGGCGCGGTCGCCAAACTACAACCACCAGCTAGCATACTAAGTCGCTTTGAAATTAACCTTTCCTAGCGGCTTTTTCTTGCCAGTAAAGAGCTATTTGATCTGGCATCATAAACGCATTAATAACTGGACGAGGCAGTATTTTTTTCGCTTCAGGACAGTATGATGGAGCTTTGGGATCTTCAAATTGATAGCCCTTCTTTTTTAATACTGATGTGTGATTGTGTAAATGGCCAATGCCTATATAGCGGGTTTGCCATGTATTTAGCTTTACCCCGCTTAACATGACAGAAAGGCAATAGCTCAATTCACTTTGGTAGCTCTTAGGCTCAGGTAGGCCAAGCTCTAAGCATTTATCTTTGTTGATCATAGCTCGTTCCCCCTTAACCTTTGATGCTGCGATTAGTGACAATCTCGGTAACTAAGCCTTTTAATTGCGGCTCAGAATAACCCGCGATCATGGCTTGTATAACCTTGTCACATTCGCACTCAACAAAGCCGACAGCACGAGCGCCTAAGCTAATTGGCAAAGGGAATAACCCTGCCTTGATACGGTTGTATAGGGTACTTTTAGAAAAGCCTGTTTTGGCTAATACTTCGGGTCTGCGGATGATTTTGTAAACTTTTGGTTGCTTCATAATATTTCCTCAATTGAGCATCAATGCCTCATAGGTATTATTATGAATCTAGAAGGTATAGCTAAGGGTTTAAGACTCGTTGTTCCCTCCTATTCCAAGTGTTGATTGATTTGGGAAATAGTTATTTCTTGGTGTTGTTTTTTTAATGTATGAAAGATGTTTTCAAAGGTAAGCAAACCTGCGCCTTTAGCCCAATTAGAATTCTCCACTTTATTGAATTCCTTTCTGATATCTTCTTTACAGAAATGTTTGCCCACTTCGGCTTGAGCTTTTGTTTTTCCTGTCCCATTAAGCATTAGAACATTGACAATAATCCACCATTTCTTTTGGTCATTTTCGAGTTTTGGACTCGTTTTCTTTATTGATATAGGTAGTTCTGTCTCTTTAATTACCCAATTAAACATTGCTTTAAAGTCTGAGTTCGAGTCCTTCCAGCAAGAATCATCACAAGTTAAAAGGCGGTTTTTGCTTTCTATGTGTTTCTTGCTGTCAGGCCGTTTAGAGTCTTTAGTTGGCTTTACATATTCTGAAACCTTTATAATCTCTCTAGCTAAAAATATGAAAGCATCAGCTTTCCAAATGTCTTGAGATTGATTTGTTGCTGTTAGTAGGCCTTTATTTGTATGCCAAAATTCAATCTTGTTCACAACCATTAATATGAGTTTGAATAGGTTTGCTTCCGTGCCGTGCTCGCACCAATAATCACTTTGCTCAAACAATTTCAACTCAAGGTTATATTGCTTTTCAAAAAGCTGGGCAACACTTATGAGTAATGAGTCAAGCCAACTTACTAATTCCGCTTTAGTTCTAAATCGAAAGCCGTTGTTTTTCATAAGGACACCACATTAGAAAGGTTTAAATCTATGCCACTTTGCTGAGGTGAAGCGGCTATAGTTTTACTCCACCAATCCATCATCACCCGCCTACGCTCAAAGTAATCAGAACGATTGTAAGCCCTTCTAACCTCGTTTTTATCTACATGGGCAAGGGCGGCTTCAACCACATCAGCATCAAAGCCGTGTTGGTTTAGCGTGGTACTGGCAAGGGCGCGTAGGCCATGTGCGACTAGGCGCTTTTCATAACCCATGCGCTTTAGTGCCATGTTGGCGGTTTGTTCATTTATGTGTTTTTTCGGGTCGCGGTCTGCGGGGAATACATGCTCTCGGTGGCCGCTTATGGGCTTGAGCATTTCCAGTATGGCGATGGTTTGATCGGTTAGTGGCACTAGGTGCTCACGCTTTTTCTTCATGCGCTCGGCTGGAATTGCCCATACTCGATTATCTAAATCTATTTCACTCCACTTTGTGCCAGCGGCTTCACTGGGGCGCACCATCGTATGTAATTGCCATTCAATTAGGCAACGGGTCACGATTTTAATGCTGGCATAGCTAATGTCTTTGACCAGTTCGGGCAAATCATCAGGGGAGATCGTTGCCATGTTTTGCTTACTGGGCTTTTGAAATGCGGAGCGAATACCTGATAAGGGGTTAGCGCGTAACAAGCCTGTATTAACCGCAAAGGTCATTATCTCGTTTAACCGTTGCCCAAGCCGTTTAACGGTTTCAAGGCTACCTTTAGCCGCGATGGGTTTGAGTACATCAATGGTTAAAGGCGCGCTGACTTTGCTAATGGGGAGCTTGCCAAGTGAGGGTATCAGATGAAGCTCAATTGAACGCCATATGTCTTTGGCGTGATCTTCACTGATTTGGGTTTGCTTAATTTCAAACCAGTTGGCCGCGATATGAGCAAAGGTATTCAAGGCGGCTTCACTGTGCTGGCGCGCTTGTTCTTCTTTGTGCTCTTTGGGGTCAATGTCTTGCTTTAATAATTTTCGGAAGTCATTACGCTTTTTTCGCGCATCAGCAAGGCTAACTTCGGGATATGAGCCTAAGCCTAAATTAGTTCGTTGTTTGGTGAATGGCTTTTGATAGCGAAAAACCCAACGCTTTGAATCTGACGACCTGACTCTAAGCTCTAACCCATCACCATCGGGTAGGGTGTACTCTTTGTCTTTGGTCTTGGCTTGTTTGATTTGTGTATCGGTAAGCGGTGTGACTATCTTTGGCATGTTGTACCACCAATTTGAACGAAATAGGCCTTGTGGTACTTCTTATGGTACATAAAAAGATGAATTTTAAAAACTCTCTTTAAACCTAGTGGGAATGAAAAACTCATCAGAATGCTGATTTTTAAGGGTTTTTAGGCACAAAAAAAGACGCTCGAAAGCGTCTTTAATCGTGTAAGTGGTGGAGCTGGCGGGAGTTGAACCCGCGTCCGAAAAACCTACATCCTCGGTACTACATGCTTAGTTAGTCTTTTAGTTAACCACCGCAACTCCGACTAACAGGATTTGAAATGGCGAGCCTGATACTATTTCGCGGTTCAGCCTCAGACAAGCTTCCCTCGCTATTCTATGTAGATGACCTTCCTGAACCCTGCCCATAGAAGAGACCTGGGAGGAAGGCTAGCTAGCCTAAGCTGCTAGAGCGTAGTTATCGTCGTTTGCAACTATAACTTTTGCGGCTTTTTTACGAGGCCAGCCGCACCTCGGCATGCACCTTGGGTTTCGTGAATCTCGTCGAATCCTAAATCAGCCCCAAGTTGTTACAGGCAGTTTACAAGAAACTGTCACATCTAGAAAGCACTATCTTACTTTATGTTTCATTGTGCGTTCTTTTTGTACTTGCCACTCGCGATCTTTAATGTCGGCACGCTTGTCGTGGTCTTTTTTACCTTTAGCCAAGGATATTTCAAGCTTGACCCAGTTTTGCTTCCAGTACATTGCGGTTGCAACAAGGGTGTAACCTTGTCTTTCAACTTTACCAATGAGGGTTTCTAGCTCTTTGCGCTTAAGTAATAAACGACGGCTGCGCATGGGTTCACAAACCACATGAGTAGAAGCTTTATCAAGAGGAACGATGGTCGCTGCTAACAAAAAAGCTTCGCCATTTTTTAAGAAGACGTAGCTATCAGCGATGTTTGCTTTACCTGCGCGTAGAGATTTTACTTCCCAACCTTGCAGTTCAAGACCGGCTTCCATTTTACTTTCTAAATGAAATTCATGACGCGCCTTTTTGTTAAGGGCGATGGTATTTGAGCCGGATTTTGTTTTTGAGTTCTTTTTAGCCATAGCTGCGTATTATATTCTATTCGGCTGGTATGAGAAAGCAGTAGCATAAATGAAAAAGGTGAAATAAAGGAGTGTTATGGTGTCATATTGGGGTATTTATTTGATGTTAAGATAGTAAAGAGCATTATTTTGCGTTTTTGTTGAATGCTATTTTGTATTTGATGGAAAAAATCGCCGATTTTGTTTTATTGTCGGGTAAAATAGTTTTTTTGTGTTGAGAGCAGTGGAAATGGCACAGATTTCAAAATCGGCACTGGTGATGTTTAGTGCCACTGAAATGTTTGATTTAGTTAATGATGTTAATGCGTATCCCGAGTTTCTTCCGGGCTGTTCAGGCAGTGCTGTGTTGGCACACTCCGATAATTTGATGCGCGCATCAGTTAATGTTGCTAAGGCTGGCATTAAAAAAACATTCACTACCGAGAATATTTTGGTGCCTAGCGAGCGCATTATTATGCAGTTGGTTGATGGCCCATTTAAGCATCTTCGCGGTGGTTGGACCTTTACTCCCCTTGACGATAAGGCTTGTAAAGTGGCGCTGGATTTAGAATTTGAATTCAGTAGTAAATTGGTTGAAGTGGCATTTGGCCGAGTATTCCACGATTTATGCCACGCTATGATTAAAGCCTTCACTGAGCGAGCCAAAGAGGTATATCGTGTCTGAACTGACAATTAAGGTTGAAGTCGCTTATGCAACGCCCGAAAAACAAAAAATTATTGCTTTGAATGTTGAAAAAGGGCTAACCATTAAAGAGTGTATTTTGCGCTCTCATATCCACCATGTCTTCCCTGAGATCGATGTTGATAAGGCCAAGGTAGGGATTTTTAGTCGTCCGGCTAAGCTCACGGATGAAGTTCAAAACCTTGATCGAATTGAGATATACCGTCCTTTAATTGCTGATCCTAAAGAAATGCGTAAGTTACGCGCGCAGCGCGCGAAGGAAGAAGGCCGGGCTGATAAAACCACTGGTGGACGAGTGACTCCGCGTGGTAATACAGAAAAATAAGTTTAGTCATTTTACTTATTAAAAAAGCGAGCTAGGCTCGCTTTTTTAATACTGAATGTTACTCAGCTGTGTACTTAACTAGGTTTTTTAATTTGTTAAGCTTTGGTCGCTAAATTTTTCAGTGATTGCTGGGTCGCCTGAAACACGAATAAGCTTTTCATTGCCAAACACTAGCTCCATTTGCGATTGTTCTAATTTTTCACCGCCGGGCTTGAAATAATATAGGTAGTACCATTTATTACTATCAAATGTGTCGATCAGCATCGGAGAGCCCATAACATAGCTAACTTGCTCTTTAGTCATGCCTAGACTGAGTTTATCGATTTGCTCCGCCTCAACGAAATTGCCTTGAGCAACGTCAATTTGGAATACGATCTTGTCATAGATAGCAGAGCAGCCGCTAAGAGAAAGTGAGAATGCTGCAGCAGCGATAAGGCTTTTTAGTCGCATAGATCCGTTTCATTAAGGTGAATATCAGCGGCAAATCATACCCAGTCTGGTGCTGGAAGTAAAAACTTGCCGTGATTATTTTCATTATCTAGCGCAAATTTATTGAATTTATCGCGCTTATTTCTTGGTTTAGGCTTATATGTGGGCTACTGAATTAATAACTCTTGTGCGTTGGCTAGGGTTTTTTCGGTAATGGCGTCGCCACCTAATAGCCTTGCTAGCTCTTCTAGTCTTTGCTCAGGTTTGAGTGCATGCATTGATGTTTGTGTGCTGGTGCCATCGGTTTCTTTGCTGACAAACATTTGTTGATGGCCGTGGCCTGCGACTTGCGGTAGATGAGTGACACAAAATACCTGAGTGGTTTCACCTAGTTTTCGCAATAGCTTGCCAACCACTGAGGCGGTTGCGCCACTGATGCCGACGTCAACTTCATCAAAAATCATGGTTGGAGTTGAGGCTTTTTGCGAAGTGATCACTTGTAGCGCTAAGCTGATGCGTGACAATTCGCCTCCCGAGGCAACTTTACCTATGCTCTGCAAGGGTTGGCCGGGGTTTGTGGTGACGCTGTAGTTTACGGTATCTATGCCCATTGATGTTATTTCTGCATTTTCATCGGCGAGCACATCAATTAAAAATTGCCCTGACGGCATGCTTAATTGGTGCATGCTTTCACTGATTTTTTGGCTAAGTTCTTCGGCATAGCGTTGGCGACTTTGGCTCAGCTTTTTGGCCTCTTCTAGGTAGCTGGCACGTACATTCGCCAGTTCTTTTTCTAGCTGGGCCGCTCGCTCTTCTGAGTTTGAGATACCGTCGAGTTCTTTTGCTAACTCTTGATGCTTTTTACATAGCTCTTCTGGTGGTACTTGATGCTTGCGGGCAAGCTGCATAGCCTGGCTTAAGCGGTTGTCTAGGTAGTTAAATTGCTCAGGATCCATTTCTAAGCTTTCACAATAATTTCTGAGTTGCGAGCTGGCTTCTTCAACTTGAATGATGGCTTCTTGTAGTATGCTGGTGATTTCAGATAAAGCAGGATCATTATCTGCTTGGCTTTCTACGCGGTTTGCCGACATTTGCAGTAAGCTGAGTGCGTTCACTTCATCGTTTTCATAAAGGATGTCTAGCCCTGCTTGGCATTGTTCCATTAGGGTTCCGCTATTTGCTAACTTTTTGTGTTCTTGCTCAATTTCTTCAAATTCATTAGGTTGCAGTGCAAACTCGTCAAGCTCTTGTACTTGATACTCTAATAGTTGTTTACGGGCTTCGTTTTCAGCTTGTTGTTGCTGTAGATGGCGCAGCTCTTTATTCAGAAACTGCCAACCTTGATAGTTGTCTTTAACTTTGCGTAATAGAGCCTTATGGCCGGCATAACCGTCCAGTAATTGCATTTGCACATCTGGACGAAGCAAGGTTTGATGTGCATGTTGGCCGTGAATGTGTACTAACAATTGGCCTAGGTTTTTAAGCTGGGAAAGCGGAACGGGAATGCCATTGATATAGCCACGCGATCGGCCCTCATGGGTCACTGTGCGGCGTAAAATACAGTCGTTTTCGTTTTCTAGCTCGTTGTCTTGTAGCCAACGTTGTGCGGCTGGGATGTGCTGTAAGGAAAATCGTGCAATGATCTCAGCTTTTTTTGCGCCGGGGCGCACCATATGGGCATCGGCGCGGTCGCCTAAGCAAAGGCCTAAGGCATCAATGGCGATGGATTTACCGGCACCTGTTTCGCCAGTAATGCTGGTCATGCCACCAGAAAGCTCTAATTCTAAAAACTTTACAATCGCAAAGTTGGTTACGGTTAGCTGAGTTAACATATACAAAATCCATTCAATACAAATACTGTATAAAAAAGCAGTATAAACTGTTTTTTTATACAGTAAAGTGTCTGAGTGAATTTTATTCTCTAAAAATAAACAGGGTGACCATATTTGTAATATTGGTCACATGGCGCTTGTTGCTTAAAAGGGTTTCTTTTCCCAGCCCAGCTTTTGTTGCAATACACTGAAGTAGCTGTAGTTACTGGGGTGAACCAGCTTTAATTTATGGGAATGTTTTTTGATCACCACTTCATCACCTGGCTCGACAGGCAGCGTAACATGGCCATCGCAGCTAACTTGCATGGCTGCTTGGTTATGAGGTGAGACGACTAAACGTACATGTGAGTTTGCATCAAGCACAATAGGGCGACTGCTTAAGGTGTGTGGAAACATCGGCACTAGGGTGATGGCGTCAAGATTTGGCGTTAAAATTGGGCCGCCACCTGAGAGTGAATAGGCCGTTGAGCCTGTTGGCGTTGACACTATCATGCCATCGGCACGTTGGTGCAGCATAAAGCTGCCATTGACGTACACTTCAAATTCAATCATGTGGGCGATTTTGTCTGGGTGCAACACGGCTTCATTCACCGCTGTTTGCCGGCTTTGTGGTACTCCTTTGCGAAATACTTCTGCTTCTAATAAAAAGCGGTATTCGGTTTGGTAGTTGCCCTGTAATACTTGATTGAGTGGCTCTTCAAATTCATCAGGGTCTAAATCCGTTAAAAAACCGAGGTTGCCACGGTTAACGCCGATCACCGCCACGTCGTGTTGTGACAAAATTCGCGCCGCGCCAAGCATGTTGCCGTCGCCACCAACCACTATCGCCAAATCGACATGAAGCCCCAAGGTGTCAACATCCATCGCTTCGCTATCTACAATATCAAGTTCAGCCGCTACCAAGGTTTCAATAATGACCCGATAGCCTCTTTGCTTCAAATAATGGTGCAGGGCTTTTAAGGTTTGATTTGCACCTAAATGATTAGGTTTACCAATTAAGCCGATGGAGTTAAATTTTACCGTCATCTAGTCAACTTTCTATTGGGTTGGGCACGTTTAGTGGTGCTAATTAAACAATAATGAAAGGGCTTGCTTAATCTAGCAAGGGTTTTCTTTTCAGCAAGGTTGAAACTGCTAGAGTGATCCCCATAATAAGGGGCAATGTGTTTTAGTTAATATCTCAATGGAGTAAACATGAGCAGCGAAGATAAAAACCTATCACCAGAAGAGCAAGCCGTGGACGTTGAACAAGTCGCCCAAGAAGGTGAAGTTCTGGCAGCCGATGCTGCAGACGCTGTGGAAGGTGAGTTTGAAACAGGTGAAGATGCGCGTATCGCTGAGTTAGAGAAAAAGCTAGCCGCAGCTGAAGAAAAAATTGCCGAACAAAAAGATTCAGTGGTCCGTGCTGCCGCTGAAGTGCAAAACATCCGTAGCCGTACCGCTAAAGATGTAGAAAAAGCACATAAGTTTGCGTTGGATAAATTTGCTGCTGAACTATTACCTGTTATCGATAACATGGAACTGGCATTGAGTCATGCTGACCATGAAAACGACGATCTTAAGCCAATGATTGAAGGGGTTGAATTAACCCTTAAGGCGATGCTGAGTTCTGTTGAGAAATTCGGTGTTGTTGCGATAGATCCTAAAGACGCCCCGTTTGATCCAGAAAAGCATCAAGCCATGAGTATGCAAGAAATCCCGGGCGTGCCTGCTAATACTGTGATTGCAGTGATGCAAAAAGGGTATGAGTTAAACGGCCGTGTGATTCGTCCGGCAATGGTAATGGTATCAAAAGGCGCTGCCGCGCCAAGCTCTGTTGATACCCAAGCTTAATTGTTAAATCTAAGCTGAAACCGTTTCTATAAATCGATGCCAGTAATTCCTTTGGGTTACTGGCATTTTTTTGTTTACGCTATCCCTAATGCAAGCCGTTATCATTTGCAAGGTCATTGCGGCTAGTTTGCGGGCAAGTTAGCTAAAAAAAGGTGTCAAAACGGTTTTTTCTCACTCTATATCGGAAATATTTTCAATTTTTTTTCATTTCCCCCTTGAAGCGCTTTTTCACAACCCCATATAGAGTGCATAGACGGAACAGCACGAAGCAAAATTGCTCTTGCTACCTTCCACAGTGAACATAAATTATTATTGGAGATTGCCTAATGGGTAAAATTATTGGTATTGACTTAGGTACAACAAACTCTTGTGTTGCGATCCTAGACGGTGACACGGCTAAAATTATTGAGAACGCTGAAGGTCATCGTACTACTCCGTCAATCATTGCTTACGCAGAAGACGGCGAAACATTAGTAGGTCAACCTGCAAAACGTCAATCTGTAACCAACCCAGAGAACACCTTATTCGCAATCAAGCGTCTAATTGGTCGTCGTTTTGAAGATGAAGAAGTTCAGCGTGACATTAAAATCATGCCTTACAAAATCATCAAAGCTGACAACGGTGATGCATGGGTATCTGCTCGTGGTAAAAACATGGCGCCACCACAAGTGTCTGCTGAAATCTTGAAAAAGATGAAGAAAACGGCAGAAGACTACTTAGGTGAGAAGGTAACTGAAGCGGTAATTACCGTACCAGCTTACTTCAATGACTCACAACGCCAAGCAACTAAAGATGCAGGCCGTATCGCAGGTCTAGACGTTAAACGTATTATCAACGAGCCAACAGCGGCAGCGTTTGCATACGGTGTTAACACAGCGAAAGGCGACAGCGTTGTTGCAGTTTACGATTTAGGTGGTGGTACATTCGATATCTCTATCATTGAAATTGATGAAGTAGATGGTGAGAAAACATTCGAAGTACTTGCAACTAACGGTGACACGCACTTAGGTGGTGAAGATTTCGATAACCGCGTAATTAACTACTTAGTATCTGAGTTTAAGAAAGATCAAGGCTTTGACTTAACAACTGATCCACTTGCAATGCAACGTCTAAAAGAAGGTGCTGAAAAAGCGAAAATCGAGCTTTCTTCTGCGCAACAAACAGATGTTAACTTGCCATACATCACAGCTGATGCATCAGGTCCTAAACACCTTAACATCAAGCTAACTCGCTCTAAGTTAGAGTCGCTAGTTGAAGACATGGTTGAAGCAACCCTTGAGCCGCTACGTATTGCGCTACAAGATGCTGACTTATCAGTAAGCGACATCAACGACGTGATTCTAGTGGGTGGTCAAACACGTATGCCACTGGTACAGAAGAAAGTGTCTGAGTTCTTCGGTAAAGAAGCGCGTAAAGACGTTAACCCTGATGAAGCAGTAGCGATGGGCGCAGCGATTCAAGGCGGCGTACTATCAGGTGACAAAACTGACGTATTACTACTAGACGTTACACCACTTTCTCTAGGTATTGAGACAATGGGTGGCGTAATGACTAAGGTTGTTGATAAAAACACCACGATCCCAACTAAGGGTTCACAAGTGTTCTCAACCGCTGATGACAACCAAAGTGCGGTAACTGTTCACGTACTTCAAGGTGAGCGTAAGCGTGCCGGTGACAACAAATCTCTAGGTCAATTTAACCTAGAAGGTATTCGTCCTGCGCAACGTGGTGTGCCACAAATCGAAGTAACCTTCGACCTAGATGCTGATGGTATCTTACACGTATCGGCGAAAGACAAAGATACAGGTAAAGAGCAGAAGATTACTATCCAAGCAAGCTCAGGTTTGTCTGATGATGAAATCAACAAGATGGTTGCTGAAGCAGAAGCGAACGCAGAATCTGATAAGAAATTTGAAGAGTTAGTACAAACGCGTAACCAAGCAGATGGCATGGTTCACGCAACACGCAAGCAAGTTGAAGAAGCGGGCGATGCACTCGGTGCGGAAGATAAAGAGAAAATCGAAGCCGCTGTGACTGAACTTGAAGAAGCTGCACGTGGTGAAGACAAAGAAGCCATTGAAGCAAAAACTCAAGCGTTAATGGAAGCTTCACAAAAGCTAATGGAAATTGCTCAGCAAAAAGCGCAAGCAGAGCAAGGCCAAGGTGGCGAGCAAGCTGAACAAGGTGGTCAGGCTAAGCAAGATGACGATGTTGTTGATGCTGAATTTGAAGAAGTAAAAGACGACAAGAAGTAATTAACTTTATAATGAGTTAGTTATTGCGGGTGTTGGGTAACCAACACCCGTGTGTGTTTCCAGCGACGTATCAAAGAAGTAATAGTGAATCATGTCTAAACGCGATTATTATGAAGTACTCGGCCTTGGCAGAGATGCCAACGAGAAGGACGTAAAAAAAGCCTACAAACGTCTGGCGATGAAGTTTCACCCTGATAGAACTAAGGGTGACAAAGATTCGGAAGATAAGTTTAAAGAGGTTAAAGAAGCCTACGAAGTGCTAAGCGATCCTCAGAAAAAAGCGGCCTACGACCAATTTGGCCACGCAGGTGTGGATCCAAATCGCGGTGGTGGCGGTGGTCATCAAGATTTCGGCGATATTTTCGGTGATGTTTTTGGTGATATCTTCGGTGGTGGTGGCCGTCGTGGTGGTCAGCAACGCCCACAACGTGGTTCTGACTTGCGCTACAATATGGAACTTACCCTAGAAGAAGCGGTAAGAGGTATTTCCAAAGAAATCAAAATTCCAAGTTTAGTGCATTGTGAGCAATGTAATGGCTCTGGTGCCAAAGCAGGCACCCAAGCAAGTACTTGTGGTACTTGTCATGGTCAAGGCCAAGTGCAAATGCGCCAAGGCTTTTTTGCAGTGCAACAGGCTTGTCCTACTTGTCGCGGCAAAGGCAAAATCATTAAAGATCCATGTAGCAAATGTCATGGTGAAGGTCGTTACGAGCGCACCAAAACCTTATCCGTTAAAATTCCTGCGGGTGTTGATACTGGCGATCGTATTCGCCTATCTGGCGAAGGTGAAGCGGGTGAAAGTGGCGCACCAGCTGGTGACTTATACGTACAAGTGCATGTTAAAGAACATGAAATATTTGTCCGTGATGGCAGCAACTTATATTGTGAGGTGCCAATCGGCTTTGTTGAGGCTGCATTGGGTGGTGAAATTGAAGTACCTACCCTTGATGGTCGAGTGAAGTTGAAGATACCTGCTGAAACGCAAACTGGCAAAATGTTCCGTATGCGTGGTAAAGGGGTTAAATCGGTACGCGGTGGTGTAGTGGGTGATTTATTGTGTAAGGCTTATGTCGAAACGCCAATCAAATTATCTGATGAGCAAAAAGACTTGTTAATGCAGTTTAACGAGACACTGAAAGGCTCAAAGGGCAACAAACACAAGCCGAAAGAAGAAGGCTTTTTTGCGGGCGTGAAAAAGTTTTTTGATGATTTGACCAAGTAGTCTTTCATTTTATCGAGAAAATGCCACTTAGCTGTGGCATTTTTTTTGTCTGAATTTCGATTTATCTAGGCTGTTAACTAGGTAAAAAGTTGTTAATTTTTTACATAAAAAACCAATATTGGGCTTTAAGGGGTGTTTATTTGTGTAATAAGACAACAAATGTGATTTTTTAGCCCTTAAATTGGCGCAAGTCACTTTTTTTTTTTTACAGATTAATACAATGGCAATATTTTAGTCTGGCCAATATTGCAGTAGCATCGCATCGTTTTTCCCCGATGGCCACAAGACGATCGAATTGAATCAGGAGTGATATATGTTATATGGATTTGACCTAGGTGGAACCAAGATAGAGTTCTCGGTCTACGATCAGCAATTGAATTTACTTTCTAATCAACGTGTCGCTACGCCTGCGAATGATTACGAAGCTTTTTTGAACATTTTTGCTGGTATGGTAAAGCAAGCTGATAAAGAATTTGGTTGTCGCGGTATGGTTGGAATTGGTTTTCCTGGTGCTATTAATACCGCTAATGATACGCTAATTTGTGCCAACTTACCGGGTATGAATGGTAAGCCGCTGCGTCATGATTTAGAAAAACTCATTGATCGCCGCGTTGCGCTGCAAAACGATGCTAACTGTTTTTTGATTTCAGAGTGTTACGGTGGCTCTGCTGATGGCTGTCAAAATGTATTAGGTGTCACACTGGGAACTGGTGTTGGCGGCGCACTGTTTGTAAATGGCGACGTGGTGAATGGGTTAAACTTCTTTGCTGGTGAAATTGGTCATTACTGTATTCCTGCAACGATGACAGAGAAGTACCCCGACCTACCGCTATTTATTAGTGGATTAGGTCATGCCGGTTCGTTTGAAACTTATGCATCAGGTACTGGCTTAGGTAACATCTATAACCATTTTGCTGACCAGCCTGCTAAGGGCCCTGAGATTCTGGAACTGTACCGCAGCGGTGATGCGGTTGCGGTGAAAGCGGTGGATATTTACCTTGAGGTACTTGCCGCGGGTTTATCAACATCAATCATGGTACTTGATCCTGAAGCTATCGTATTTGGCGGTGGCTTAGCTGCTTTTGAAGAAATATCCCCCGAATTAGAAAAGCGTTTACCCGCTAAGTTGATCCCAAATGTACGCCTGCCAAAGCTTTGCCAAGCTAAATTTGGCGGTGCTGGGGGCGTGCGCGGTGCTGCGTTACTTAATTATCGTAAATAAAAGTTAAACATCTTTCATAAATGACATTTTATGGCGTTGCGCACACGTTTTTTTGCATAACTTTAGTATGCTGTTAACGGCGATATGGATAGTCGAAATCAAACAAAGGGCCGTTGCGGCCCTTTTTTTTAAACTTAATTTTGAAGCGTTAAGGTTGAATAATGAAGGTAGAAGTCTGTATTGATAATTTTGAGTCGTTGCAAATAGCGCAGCGAGCTGGCGCCAGTCGTATAGAGTTGTGTAGTGCGTTAGCTTTAGGCGGGATCACGCCGAATATGGGCTTTATTCAGCAAGCAGTTAAGTTTGCACAGATCCCTATTTATGTGATGATCCGCCCACGTGCGGGCGATTTTTATTACAGTGAGGATGAGTTAGAAATCATGCTCAAGGATATTTACAACGCGAGAATTGCCGGCGCTCAAGGTGTGGTGTTTGGTGTGTTAGACAAACAAGCTAATGTTGATCGCCAAGTGCTAAAAGCGTTAATGGAACAAGCGGGGCAAATGGGGGTTACCTTTCACCGTGCCATAGACTTAGCGGGTAATTATGAAGCCGCTTTAGACACCATTATTGAGGCCGGATGTGAGCGCATTCTTACTTCAGGCCAAGCGAATAATGCACTTAATGGGGTGAGTGTTATTCAAAAAATGGTACGGCAAGTCGGCACTCGCTTATCTGTGATGCCGGGTGCAGGTATCAATGCTGATAATGTGGCTGAAATTGTGGCCTTAACAGGGGTTAGTGAAGTGCATCTTTCGGGCAAAGCATCGCGACCTAGTTATATGAATTTGCCAAGTTCAGTGGCAAAAATGGGCGCAATGGATGACTTCAACCTAGGCATCACTGGTGAGGACAATATCAAGTCCGTCTGCCAAATATTGAATGTACCTGCGGCGCAATAATCATTTATACCTAACAACTTCAGCATGCCGAATTTTGAACCTTTAATTACCTTCAGTTTCAGGAGAAAGGTGAAATAAATTCTTGCGAAATAGGCACCTTGAAATTAGTTAGCTATCTGCAGTCTTAAGATAGGTGAGCTAAGGTCGAAAAGTGAGATGAGATTTGTTAGACTGCTCCTTTTTAAACAATCTGGAATAGATAATGTCTGAAAACAAATTCGCTTCAACAGAAGCAAAAGTAAGCTACGGTATTGGTCGTCAACTAGGTGAGCAACTTGCTGCAAACCCATTCGATGGTTTAGTTGTGACAGCTGTACAAGAAGGCTTAGCAGATGCATTCTCTGGTCTTGAAAGCCAAGTTGAAGAGTCTGCATTACACGAAGCATTCCAGATCATTGCTGCTGAAATTCAAGCTAAGCAAGCTGAGCAAGGTAAAGAGCTAGCAGCGGCTGGCGAAGCATTTTTAGCTGAAAATGCTAAACGTGAAGGTGTAGTTGTAACGGCATCTGGCTTACAGTACGAAATCATCAATGCTGGTGAAGGCGAAAAACCAACAGCTGATTCTACTGTTCGTACTCATTACCACGGTCAACTTGTTGACGGCACGGTATTTGATAGCTCAGTACAACGTGGTGAACCAGCTGAATTCCCAGTAGGCGGTGTTATTGCTGGCTGGACTGAGGCATTACAACTTATGCCTGTTGGTGCAAAATACAAGCTATACATTCCACACGGCTTAGCTTACGGCGAGCGCGGTGCGGGTAATGCTATTGCACCTTTCTCTGCACTTGTATTTGAAGTAGAGCTACTAGAAATCGTTGCTTAATTGTTACGGTAAGTAGTTACTAAACAAAACCTGGCTTCGGCTAGGTTTTTTTATGCTTAGCGTTTATCAATAAAAAGCCCTGCAATGCAGGGCTTGATAAGGTTTGGTTAGTTTGGGCTAATTATAGCTTTTTCCAAACACCCCATTCTCCACCTTTACCAGGCTCATCACCTTGAGTCCACCACTTAGCTTCATATGTTGCGCCATTGTGGCTTACTTGCATTTTTCCTGTGTACACTTTACTTGCATCCCAAGCTGGAATACCAGGCACTGGCGTTGGCTCAGCAGTTGGTACAGGCGTTGGCTCAGCAGTTGGCACTGGCGTTGGCTCAGCGGTTGGCACTGGCGTTGGCTCAGCAGTCGGTACTGGCGTTGGCTCAGCAGTTGGCACTGGCGTTGGCTCAGCGGTTGGCACTGGCGTTGGCTCAGCAGTTGGCACTGGCGTTGGCTCAGCAGTTGGTACTGGCGTTGGCTCAGTTGTTACTACTTCTTCCCAAGGTCCCCACTGTGCTGTACCTGGCTCTTGGCCTTGGTTCCACCACTTAGATCTCCAGTTTTTGCCATTATGGCCAACAATTGCACCTTTTTCATAGCTTAAGCCTGACTCCCATGCTTTAGCTGTCGGCTCGCCACCTTTTTTCTTATCAATTTTGAAAGATAGGGTACGGCCTTCAATAGTGTAAACGCTGTTTGTTGTCGCGTCTTTCACTGGAGCAATGTTACCGTTAGCGTCAGCTACGCCAACTTTAGCGAGTTGAGATTGCGCATTAATTGCAACGGCTAAATCATAAGCCCATTGTTCTGGCGCAGTATTGGCTGCAGTAATGTCGAGACGAATCGTTTCTGCATCGCTAAAGTTTTCATCAAACAGACGGAAAACAACATAATCACCAGCAACTAGTTCAGTATTTGCAATAAGGTGTCCTGCATTTTGCCAACCTAAAATAGGCTGAACAAAGTCAACATCAATACAGGTGTAGAATGCTTCTGGGCTGTCGGCACGTTGCCAAACATTATAGATAACGTGTTTGCCTTCGCGATCAGGTAGAGGACAAGTCATCTTGTAGCGTTTGTTTGGCTCAAGTGGAACTTCACCGCCTAGGCGACAAAACTCTTCAAGATCGCTCCATTTTAAAGGCTCTAATGGATTGTAACCTGGCTTAGTGACGTAAAAAATCCAGTCTTTGGTGCGATGAGGGGCTGGCTCTCCGTTAAAAATAAATTCGTAATTGCCATTTTCATCAGCATGTATAGGCGTTGCTGACCAGTCATTACGAACGAGATCTAGGCCATCATAATAGCTGTTACCGCCACTACATAGTTTGCCATCTGGAACTACTGCTAGATGGTCGCTGTTAGCACCGCCTTGAGCGACACCGCTCCAATCGTAAAAAGTCGATTTACCACTGACTTTAGATGCGGCTAAACAGGCTTCGTCTTGTAGATTTTCAATGTCACCTTGAGCACAGTTGTAAACGCGGCTTAAGGGCTTTTCCATGCTGCCGTGGGCAAGCACAGTTGAAGGGGTAAGTATTGCGCCAAGGGCAGCAATAATAGATGCACTTAGCATCCCTTTGTTAAATTTCATAACTATATCCTTTAGTTACGGTAAATTGAGAAAGGTTATTTATAAATACCATCAGGCCAGGGTGGCTAACCTTAGCCTCGGCTTATTGGCTAAATAAACCGAATAGATATTTTCGGTTTTTATGGTATGTCTGTAAACATTTTGTTTCAATTATGTGTGTTTTTTGCGCGATAGGTCGAAATCTATCGCAATGCAAACAAAAAAATAGCGGTGTTTTTATAGTCGATCTATTTTGCTGTGCGCAATTTTTAGGTAAACTGCGCAAAAATTGATTTAGATCAAAAACGGAGAGCACACTGTGAGCAACGGAAATTTTAAAGAAGTATACAATATTAAGCATTTTTTAGGTTTTATCTTAGCATTAGGAATCCCAACTCTTCCTATGTCTTTAACTCTAATTAATATGTTTTCTTAATATCCCGTTGTGACAGTTAGCGAGGATCGAATTTTAAGGCGCTTAGGCGCCTTTTTTTGTGTCCGAAATTCACATTAATTAGCGTTAAAAGGGCTTAATTGCTCTAGCTTTATTGTTAAAAATAACGCTTTTGTATAGAAAAACGCTTCTAAGCTTAATAATTTAAACTTTTGTCTGTTTTTATGCCTTGCTTTTATGCATAAAAATGCATCTCTTGCTGGGTTTTATTATATCCTTTTTATCGTTCTAGCACGTGACTAAAGGGGGGGGTTCCTATTATTGTGTTGATATATGCTGGTTTTTTAGAGCAATCATCTATTCTTTGATGGCTATTTGAATTTCTATAAATAAGCTTAAATTTCATTAGCCATGAAGGCCATTAATCTGTAAAATGCGCGCAATTTGCCAAATTTTATCACTGACAAGTAAATCCGTGTTTTTACATGGTTGTCTTTGAGTAAGTTTTTGTTTTTTATTGTTATTTTTGCTTTTATGGAGGTCATCTTGAGTAATTCCGCCATACTGGTCCTAGAAGATGGGACAGTATTTAAGGGCGTGTCTATCGGCGCCGAAGGTAGCTCAGTGGGTGAAGTTGTTTTTAATACTTCGATGACAGGTTATCAAGAGATCCTTACCGATCCTTCTTATGCCCGTCAAATCGTCACTTTGACTTACCCTCACATTGGTAACACTGGTACTAATGATGAAGATGAAGAATCCTCACAAATACACGCATGTGGCCTAGTCATTCGCGACTTACCTTTATTAGCAAGCAACTTTCGCAACCAAGCTTCTTTAAGTGAATACTTAAGCAAGCGTGGTGTGGTTGGTATTGCTGATATCGACACTCGTAAGCTAACACGTATTTTACGAGAGAAAGGCGCGCAAGCGGGTTGTATCATGGCAGGCGAAAGCCTTGATGAGGCGAAAGCACTGGCTGAAGCGAAAGCTTTCCCTGGTCTGAAAGGCATGGATTTAGCAAAAGAAGTAACTTGTGACTCGGTACATGAGTGGAAACAAGGTAGCTGGACGCTAACCGGTGGTTTACCAGCTGATGCGACTGATAGCCGTTTCCATGTGGTTGCATATGACTTTGGCGCCAAACGCAACATTTTGCGTATGCTTGTTGACCGCGGTTGTCGTCTTACTGTTGTGCCTGCGCAAACGCCAGCCAAAGATGTATTAGCAATGAACCCTGATGGCGTGTTCTTATCAAATGGCCCTGGTGACCCTGAGCCATGTACTTACGCCATTGAAGCAATTAAAGAAATTTTAACCACTGAGATTCCGGTATTTGGTATCTGTTTAGGTCACCAATTATTGGCTCTAGCCAGTGGCGCAAAAACAATAAAAATGAAATTTGGCCATCACGGTGCTAACCACCCAGTTAAAGACCAAGATCGTAATGTTGTGATGATCACCAGTCAAAACCACGGTTTTGCTGTGGAAGAGGCCGCATTACCAGATAACTTGCGTGCAACTCACAACTCATTGTTTGATGGTTCTTTACAAGGTATTCACCGTACAGATAAGCCTGCGTTTAGCTTCCAAGGTCACCCTGAAGCAAGCCCAGGCCCACATGATGCGGCACCATTGTTTGATCATTTCATTGAACTTATCGAAAAATATAAAGCGTAACTGAAAGGGTAAAGAGTCAGATGCCAAAACGTACTGATATAAAAAGTATACTTATAATAGGTGCTGGTCCAATTGTGATCGGCCAGGCTTGTGAATTCGACTATTCAGGTGCGCAAGCGTGTAAGGCGTTAAGAGAAGAAGGTTACCGTGTAATCTTAGTTAACTCTAACCCTGCAACAATTATGACCGACCCAGAAATGGCTGATGCAACTTACATCGAGCCTATCCACTGGGAAGTGGTTGCGAACATCATCGAAAAAGAACGCCCTGATGCCATCTTACCGACTATGGGTGGTCAAACGGCGTTGAACTGTGCCCTTGAACTTGAAAGTAAAGGCGTACTTAAAAAGTTCAATGTTGAGATGATTGGCGCAACAGCTGACGCGATTGATAAAGCAGAAGACCGTAGTCGTTTCGACAAAGCAATGAAAAGCATTGGCCTAGAATGTCCACGTGCTGGTATTGCTCACTCAATGGAAGAAGCTTACGGCGTACTGGCTGAGGTTGGCTTTCCTTGTATTATTCGTCCATCTTTCACCATGGGTGGCTCAGGTGGCGGTATTGCTTACAACAAAGAAGAATTTGATGATATCTGTAGCGGCGGCTTAGATTTATCACCAACTAACGAACTGCTTATCGACGAATCTTTGATTGGTTGGAAAGAATATGAAATGGAAGTGGTTCGCGACAAGAACGACAACTGTATCATTGTTTGTTCTATCGAAAACTTCGATCCTATGGGGATCCACACCGGTGACTCTATCACCGTTGCTCCGGCGCAAACGTTAACCGACAAAGAATACCAATTGATGCGTAATGCGTCAGTGGCGGTACTGCGTGAAATTGGTGTTGAAACAGGCGGTTCAAACGTACAGTTTGGTATCAACCCTGAAGATGGCCGCATGGTTATCATCGAGATGAACCCACGGGTATCACGTTCTTCAGCATTAGCATCAAAAGCAACGGGTTTCCCAATTGCGAAAATCGCGGCTAAGCTAGCGGTTGGCTTTACCCTTGATGAACTACAAAATGATATTACGGGTGGCGCAACGCCAGCGTCATTTGAGCCTGCTATCGATTATGTTGTTACTAAGATCCCTCGCTTTAACTTTGAAAAATTCGCTGGCTCAAACGATCGTCTGACCACGCAAATGAAATCGGTTGGTGAAGTAATGGCCATTGGCCGCAACCAACAAGAGTCCATGCAAAAAGCACTACGCGGCCTTGAAGTAGGGGCAACCGGCTTTGATTCGGTCGTTGACCTACAAGACCCTAACGCGCTGGCTAAAGTGAAACATGAGCTACAAGATGCTGGTGCTGAGCGTATTTGGTATATCGGTGATGCCTTCCGCTTAGGCTTAACCTCTCAAGATGTATTCGATTTAACCAAAATTGACCTTTGGTTCTTGGTACAAATTGAAGACCTAATTAAAGAAGAGCAACGTTTAGCGGAAGATGGCTTTGCGGCCCTTGATGCTGAGCGTTTATACGCGCTTAAGCGTAAAGGTTTTGCAGATGCACGCTTAGCTAAAATTTTAGGTGTGTCTGAAGCCGAAGTGCGTAAGCTGCGTGACAAGTTTGATATTCACCCTGTTTACAAGCGTGTTGATACCTGTGCTGCTGAATTTTCTACTAGCACGGCTTATATGTACTCAACTTACGATGAAGAGTGTGAAGCCCAGCCAACAGACAATGACAAGATCATGGTGATTGGCGGCGGTCCTAACCGTATTGGCCAAGGTATTGAATTTGATTACTGTTGTGTTCATGCTGCGCTTGCCGCTCGTGAAGATGGTTATGAAACCATTATGGTTAACTGTAACCCTGAGACAGTTTCAACGGATTACGACACATCAGATCGCTTATACTTTGAATCTATTACCCTTGAAGACGTATTAGAAATTGTCCGTTTAGAGAAGCCAAAAGGTGTTATCGTGCAATACGGCGGTCAAACGCCACTTAAACTAGCACGTGCCCTTGAAGCAGCTGGCGTACCTATTATTGGTACTTCTCCTGATGCGATTGACCGCGCAGAAGACCGTGAGCGCTTCCAACAAGCGGTTGAGCGTTTAGGTTTGAAACAACCAGAAAACGCGACCGTGACGACAGTTGAATCGGCAGTGGCTTGTGCAGAGAAAATTACTTACCCATTAGTGGTGCGTCCATCTTATGTGCTTGGTGGTCGAGCGATGGAAATCGTTTACGATGAGCAAGACTTACGTCGCTACTTTAATGAAGCCGTGTCTGTTTCCAACGAATCACCTGTATTACTTGATCGCTTCTTAGACGATGCGATTGAAGTGGATGTGGATGCGATTTGTGATGGCGAAAACTTTGTTATCGGCGGCATTATGGAGCACATCGAGCAAGCGGGCGTTCACTCTGGTGACTCGGCATGTTCATTACCGCCATATTCTTTAAGCGCTGAAATTCAGGACGTGATGCGCGATCAAGCGCGTAAGCTTGCATTTGAGTTAGGCGTAGTTGGCTTAATGAATATTCAGTTTGCCGTGAAAGATAACGAAGTTTACTTAATCGAAGTCAACCCACGTGCCGCTCGTACGGTACCGTTTGTGTCTAAAGCAACGGGTGTGCCGTTAGCAAAAGTTGCTGCTCGCGTTATGGCGGGTCAAAGCCTAGTTGAGCAAGGTTTCACTGAAGAGGTGATTCCACCTTACTTCTCAGTTAAAGAAGTCGTATTACCGTTCAACAAGTTCCCAGGTGTGGATCCTATCTTAGGCCCAGAAATGCGCTCAACGGGTGAAGTTATGGGCGTGGGTGATACATTTGCCGAAGCGTATGCAAAAGCTGAATTAGGTGCGATTAAAGATGTGCCTAAGTCTGGCCGCGCTCTACTGTCGGTACGTGACTCTGACAAGAAGAAAGTGGCTAAGCTAGCTGCTGAGCTGATTGAACTGGGTTATGAAATTGATGCGACTCATGGTACTGCTGTGGTATTAGGCGAAGCGGGTATTAACCCTCGTTTAGTTAACAAGGTATCAGAAGGCCGTCCGCATATTTTGGACCGCATTAAAAATGGTGAATACACTTATATTGTCAACACCACTGAAGGTCGTCAAGCGATTGAAGACTCGAAGCAGCTACGCCGCGCGGCACTGCGTGAGAAAGTGAACTACACCACGACTATTAATGGTGCGTTTGCAACTTGTCACGGCCATTCTGCTGATAACAGAGATAAAGTGATGTCGCTGCAAGAGCTACATCAGCGTGTGTTAACTCGATAAGTTTATTGAAACTTATTGTTAAAAAGGTCGCTTAGGCGGCCTTTTTTATTAGCTGCAGGTGCAAGTTTGTTTAATTCATATTACAATGCGCCGATTAATACTCAGCTTGACTTGTTCGGCTTGCAGTGTCATTTCTAATTACTAAATAGGTTGTTAAGTATGAACCAATTCCCTATGACTGCTCACGGTGCAGCACTACTTCGTGAAGAATTGGAGCAGTTAAAAACGGTGAAACGTCCTGCTATTATTGAGGCGATTGCTGAAGCGCGTGAACACGGTGATTTAAAAGAGAATGCTGAATATCATGCCGCTCGTGAAGAGCAAGGTTTTTGTGAAGGTCGAATTCAAGAAATTGAAGGCAAGTTGTCTAATGCTCAGATCATCGATGTGACTAAAATTCCAAACCATGGCAAAGTGATTTTTGGCTCAACGGTGACCATTCTTAATACTGAAACCGATGCTGAAGTGACGTATCGCATTGTCGGGGATGATGAAGCTGATATTAAGAAAAACCAGATTTCTGTTAACTCACCGATTGCGCGCGGCCTAATTGCTAAGTCTGTCGATGATGTTGCCGTAATTAAAACACCTGGCGGTGAAGTTGAATTTGAAATTCTTGAAGTGCAGTACGTATAAAAAAGCCGGGTTGTAAAAAGAGTAAAAAGGAGCGAGTGCTCCTTTTTTTATAGCTGATTTATTTCTTTGGTAAGGTGATTTTTTTGTCTTCGGTCGGACGATAAAGAACTAATGTATGGCCGATAGTTGTCACTTCTGCCGCGTTTGTTTCTCTGACGATAGCATCAATGATTAGGCGTTTTGTATCGCGGTCATCGGTGGCCACTTTAACCTTGATTAGTTCATGAATATTAAGGCTGTTGTCAATTTCAGCAATCACACCCTCAGTCAAACCGTTTTGGCCGAGTAATACAACAGGTTTTAACGAATGGGCTAGGCCTTTTAAGAATTGTTTTTGCTTTTTTGTTAAATTCATGGAGATTTCTTTTAAATAAGGGTTGAATTGCGCTTATTGTACCTCCATCTTTGTGCTAATACTAATAACTGCTCAAAGAGGGATGAACAATGGCAAAAAGTACTAAGTCTGCCAGTTCAAAAAGGTGGTTAGATGAGCACGTTAATGATCATTATGTGCAAGAAGCAAATCGCTTAGGCTTACGCTCTCGAGCGGTATTCAAGCTAGATGAAATAAACAATAAAGATAAAATTATTAAAACTGGCATGAGTGTGGTCGACTTAGGGGCAGCCCCTGGCAGTTGGTCGCATCGTTGTGCTGAAATTGTCGGAGATGCCGGGCAAGTGATTGCTTGTGACATTCTACCGATGGACGCCATTGCGGGAGTTGATTTTTTACAAGGCGACTTTCGTGAAGAAGTGGTGCTAAATGCGTTGCTTGAACGAATTGGTGATAAAAAAGTGAATGTTGTGTTGTCTGATATGGCACCCAACATGAGTGGTACCAGTCAAGTTGATCAGCCTAGAGCCATGTATTTGGTGGAATTAGCACTGGATATGTGTCATCAAGTTTTGGCCAAAAACGGCAGTTTCGTCGTAAAGGTATTTATGGGCGAAGGATATGATGACTTTATCAAATCTGTCCGAACAGCATTTAATGTTGTTAAAACGAGAAAACCAGACTCTTCGCGAGCGCGCTCAAGAGAAGTCTATATTGTGGCTACTGGTTTCAAACTGTAGTAATCTTGGTATGTATTTAATTGTTAAAGAAGAGGTAGCACCTTGAGCGATATGGCTAAAAACCTAATCTTGTGGTTAGTGATCGCCGTTGTATTGATGTCGGTGTTCCAAAGTTTTAGCCCCGGCGAAGCCGGTGGTAAACAGATGGACTACACCACCTTCGTAAAAGAAGTGAGTCAGGGACAGATTCAAGAAGTCCGGATCAATGGTCAAGAAATTAATGGTACAAAGTCAAACAGAGAGCGTTTTGTCACGTACATGCCGACGCGTGATCCTGATTTATTAAATGATCTAATCAATAACAATGTAAAAGTATTGGGTGAGCCGCCAGAAGAGCCAAGCTTGTTAACCTCTATTTTTATTTCATGGTTCCCAATGCTGCTGTTAATTGGCGTATGGGTGTTCTTTATGCGCCAAATGCAAGGTGGTGGCGGTAAAGGTGCCATGTCGTTTGGTAAGAGCAAAGCGCGCTTAATGGGCGAAGATCAAATTAAAACCACATTTGCTGATGTAGCAGGTTGTGATGAAGCTAAGGAAGATGTTGCTGAATTAGTCGACTACCTTAAAGATCCCAGTCGCTTCCAAAAACTGGGTGGTAAAATTCCAACGGGTATTTTGCTAGTGGGTCCTCCAGGTACGGGTAAAACGCTATTGGCTAAAGCCATCGCTGGTGAAGCTAAAGTGCCTTTCTTTACTATTTCAGGCTCTGACTTTGTTGAAATGTTTGTTGGTGTTGGTGCATCTCGTGTGCGAGACATGTTTGACCAAGCTAAAAAGTCTGCGCCGTGTATCATCTTTATCGATGAGATTGATGCTGTCGGTCGTCAACGTGGTGCTGGTTTAGGTGGTGGTCACGACGAGCGTGAACAAACCTTGAACCAAATGCTAGTTGAAATGGATGGTTTTGAAGGTAATGAAGGCATAATTGTTATCGCTGCGACTAACCGTCCAGATGTGTTAGACCCTGCTTTGTTACGTCCTGGTCGTTTTGACCGCCAAGTGGTCGTTGGTTTACCTGATGTACGTGGTCGTGAACAAATTCTTAAAGTGCACATGCGTAAAGTGCCGCTTGAAGGGGATGTTAATGCCGCGGTAATTGCACGTGGTACACCTGGCTTTTCTGGTGCCGATCTGGCTAACTTAGTTAATGAAGCGGCATTGTTTGCTGCTCGTGGTAACCGTCGCACCGTCACCATGGAAGAGTTTGAAAAAGCTAAAGATAAAATCATGATGGGCGCAGAGCGCAAATCAATGGTAATGACTGAGCAAGATAAAGAATCAACAGCATACCATGAAGCTGGTCATGCTATTGTTGGTCGCTTGGTACCTGAGCACGATCCTGTTTACAAAGTGAGTATCATTCCACGAGGCCGAGCCTTAGGTGTGACCATGTACTTACCCGAGCAAGACCGCGTTAGTTACAACAAACAACATCTTGAAAGTATGATCTCGAGCCTATACGGCGGCCGCTTAGCGGAAGAGATTATCTATGGTGTTGATAAGGTATCGACAGGTGCGTCAAACGACATTGAACGCGCTACCGACTTGGCCCGTAAAATGGTCACACAATGGGGTCTGTCTGAAAAGATGGGGCCATTGTTATACGCTGAAGAAGAAGGCGAGGTGTTCTTAGGCCGCAGTGCTGCGAAAGTGAAGCATATGTCAGATGATACCGCGCGTTTGATTGACCAAGAAATTCGGATGTTAATTGATCGTAACTACGATCGCGCTCGTCAAATCTTGGAAGACAATATGGACATATTACATGCGATGAAAGATGCGCTAATGAAATATGAAACCATAGACGCAAAACAGATTGATGACTTAATGGAGCGTCGTGAAGTTCGCGCTCCAGCCGAGTGGACCGAAGAAGGTCATGCAAAGCCCGCAGCCGAGCCAAGTGCGAAAGGCGAAGAGCCTAAGCCTAAAGAAAGTGCTGATGAGGAAAAATCGGAAGAGGTTGACTCTGATTCAGCTAAGTCTGATAGTGTTCAGCTGGGCAAAAAAGACGACAACGATAAATCATCATTGTTGTAAGAGCCTCGTTAATTAAAGATAAAAACCCGAGTTAGCTCGGGTTTTTTGTTTTCTGGCGTTTAACGACGCTATGTTAGGTAAAAGGTAAGGTATATGCAGCTCATCAGTGGTAATAGAACGTTAGACTTATCGACGCCGCAAGTTATGGGGATACTCAATGTTACCCCTGACTCTTTTTCTGATGGTGGACAGTTCCAATTCTTCGAGCAGGCAATTAATCAAGCTAGCCAGATGGTACAGCAGGGCGCAGCTATTATCGACATTGGCGGCGAGTCGACACGCCCTGGCGCAGAGTCGGTCTCCCTTGATGAAGAGCTGTCTCGCACTATTCCTGTGATTGAAAAGATTGCCAACGATATTGATGTGTGGATTTCTATCGACACCAGCAAAGCTCAGGTAATGAAAGAGGCTGTTGCAGCTGGCGCCCATTTAATTAATGATGTCTGCGCCTTGCAGGAAGAAGGTGCACTTGAGGTTGCAGCGCTGTGTAATGTGCCGGTTTGTTTGATGCACATGCAAGGCGCGCCACGTTCAATGCAGGTTGCACCAAGTTATGAGAATGTGGCCAAAGACATCACTCACTTTTTTATGCAGCGTATTTCAGCTTGTTGCGAAGCAGGGATCGACAAGTCCCAAATTATATTGGATCCAGGTTTTGGTTTTGGTAAGACTTTGGACCATAATTATCAATTATTACAGCGATTAAAGCAGTTTTCTGAGTTAGGTTATCCGCTGCTAACCGGTTTATCGCGTAAATCTATGTTTGGTGATTGGCTTGGTAGAACGGTTGATCAACGTTTAGCCGCCAGTTTAGCCGGCGTGTTGTTGTGTGCCCAGCAAGGTGCAAATATTGTTCGGGTACATGACGTTCAAGAAACTTCAGATGTTCTGAAGGTATTAAAAAAAACCATTGAAAGTTAATTTATTTAACAGGTTTAAATCTAAGCTAAGGTCAGACAATAATGACAAGAAAATATTTTGGCACTGACGGAATTCGAGGCAAAGTAGGTGAATATCCAATTACACCTGATTTTGCATTGAAACTTGGTTGGGCAGCAGGAAAGGTGCTGGCTAAACAAGGTACCAGGACGGTACTTATTGGCAAAGATACCCGTATTTCGGGATATATGTTGGAATCAGCACTGGAAGCAGGGCTATCGGCAGCAGGGTTAAGTGCTTCATTATTAGGCCCGATGCCAACGCCTGCGGTGGCTTATTTAACGCGTACATTTCGCGCTGAAGCTGGGATAGTGATCAGCGCATCTCACAACCCTTATTACGATAATGGTATTAAGTTTTTTTCGGCTGATGGTACTAAATTAGCTGATGAGATTGAGTTGGCTATTGAAGAAGAGCTCGAAAAGCCAATCAGCTGTGTAGACTCAGCTATGTTAGGCAAAGCTAAGCGTATAGCGGATGCTGCGGGGCGTTATATTGAATTTTGTAAAAGCACTTTTCCAACTAAATACAACCTACGTGGCTTAAAGGTTGTTGTTGATTGCGCCCATGGCGCGACCTATCACATTGCGCCAAATGTATTGCGAGAGTTGGGGGCCGAGGTGATTGAAATGGGTTGCCAACCCGATGGCCTCAACATCAATGAGCAAGTTGGTGCGACAGATACCCGTGCATTAGCACAACGTGTATTAAATGAAGCCGCCGACGTTGGCATTGCTTATGATGGGGATGGTGATCGTGTAATGATGGTTGACCACACTGGTTACGTCGTTGATGGTGATGAGATTCTATATATTGTTGCCCGTGATGAGCTTCGCCGTGGACGCCTCAAGGGCGGTGTAGTTGGCACTAAAATGTCTAATGTTGGTCTTGAGATAGCTTTTCAAACTTTAGGTATTCCATTTGTTCGCGCTGATGTTGGCGATCGTTACGTGATGGAAAAAATGAAACAAAAAGGCTGGCGCTTAGGCGGTGAGAACTCGGGACACATTATTTTTTCTGATCATGTTTCAACGGGTGATGGCATTGTTGCTTCTTTGCAGGTATTAGCGGCAATGCGCAGCCATGATTTAAGTTTGCATGATACGCGACGTGGCTTACAAATGTTCCCACAAGTGCTTTTAAATGTGCGCTTCTCAGGTGAAAATAATCCATTGTTAGCGCAAGGTGTGCAAGCTGAAGTCGCTCGAATAGAAGCTGAGTTAGGCGAGCGTGGTCGTGTGCTGTTACGTAAATCAGGCACTGAGCCATTGATTCGAGTGATGGTGGAGGGCGAGCATCTTGAGACGGTAACAAATTTTGCTCAATCTATCGTAGAGCAAGTTAAGTTAGCTTGCACAGAGACTTAGTTGGTTATTTAGCCATTAAAGTATAAATGTTCTATTATGGCGCTGCTTATTCGAGCAGTCGCCATTTTTGTCTCGAAATCTCGCATTTAGTCCTTGTCATTTTTTACTAGGTTAGTTACTATCAGCGCCGCTTCTGATGAGGGTTGTCCCTCATGACTATATGAAAAGCAAATTAATAGGTATGGAAAATGTTTGAGATATTACTGGTTATATATCTTTTAGTGTCTTTGGCTTTGGTTGGATTAGTGCTAATTCAACATGGCAAAGGTGCAGATATGGGCGCGTCTTTCGGCTCAGGTTCGTCTCAAACAGTTTTCGGTGCCTCTGGCTCAGGCAACTTTTTAACGCGCACTACTGCAATCTTAGCAACGGCATTTTTCGTGTTAAGTCTTGCATTAGGCAACTTGTCGACAAGCCATACAAATAAAGCTGATGAATGGAGTGATTTATCTGCTCCAGTCACAGAAGAAGTAGTTAACCCTGCTTCAGATGTACCCGCTGCAAACAGTGAATCTAACAGCGACGTACCTCAGTAACAAATATGCCGTGGTGGTGGAATTGGTAGACACGCCAGCTTGAGGGGCTGGTGTCCGTTAGGACGTGAGGGTTCAAGTCCCTCCCTCGGCACCAAGTTTTTAAACAATCAATTTTCAGACAATTGATTGCATAGTGTGATTTACAGCGCTATAATCTCGCCAGTTTCGGGCGCGGGGTGGAGCAGTCTGGTAGCTCGTCGGGCTCATAACCCGAAGGTCGTCGGTTCAAATCCGGCCCCCGCAACCAACTTTCAAATCTCTCTTCGAGAGGTTGTTTTAAGTAGCAGTTTGTTACTTAAAGCAATAGTTTTAAGCCAAGCTTAAATCAGTGGAAAGTTTTAAAGCCCCGTTTACGGGGTTTTTTATTATCTGGTCGTTTAAAACGACTAAATACATGGGCTATAAAGCCCTTTTTTTGTTTCTGAAGGAGGCGTAATTGGCTGGTCTTGAACAAAAATTGACTGAAATGTTAGAGCCAAGCGTGACTGACCTAGGTTTCGAGTTGCTCGGCATTGAGTTCCACAATGCAGGTAAAAACTCGGTATTACGAGTTTATATTGACCATGAAGATGGCATTTACGTGGAAAACTGCGCACAAGTTAGTCACCAAGTAAGTGCGATTTTAGATGTGGAAGATCCTATCTCATCTGAATATACCTTAGAGGTTTCCTCTGCTGGTATGGAAAGGCCACTATTTAAAGTGGAACACTATCAGCAATTTATTGGTGAAGAAGTAAAACTGCAACTGCGCATGCCGATTACGAATCGTAGAAAATGGAAAGGTGTTATCAAAGCAGCTGAAAACGACCTCATTACTCTTGAAGTAGAAGGGCGTGAAGAGAGCTTTGCGATAAGTAACATTCAAAAAGCTAATATAGTTCCTAAATTTGACTAACGGGGCGATCAGGAATGAATAAAGAAATCTTACTAGTCGTAGATGCCGTATCCAATGAAAAAGCTGTTCCTCGTGAGAAGATTTTTCAGGCGTTAGAAAGTGCGCTGGCAACTGCAACCAAGAAGAAGTACGAAGGCGAAATTGAAGTTCGTGTAGAAATTGACCGTAAAACGGGTGAGTTTGAAACTTTCCGTCGTTGGTTAGTGGTTGCGCCTGACGTAGGTGTTGAGCATCCATATAGCGAAATAACCTTTGAAGCGGCAGAATATGAAAACCCAGACATACAAGTGGGTGATTATGTTGAAGACCAAATTGAATCGGTAAAATTTGACCGTATTACCACTCAAACTGCGAAACAAGTGATCGTACAAAAAGTACGTGAAGCTGAGCGTTCGATGGTAGTGGAGCAGTATCAAGAGCAAGAAGGTGAGTTAATCACAGGAGTGGTGAAGAAAATCAGCCGCGAAACCTTAGTGATGGACTTAGGTAACAATGCCGAAGCGGTTATTTTACGTGACGAAATGTTACCGCGTGAAAACTTCCGCCCTGGCGATCGTGTGCGTGGTTTATTGTTCTCAGTTCGCCCTGAAGCGCGCGGAGCACAATTATTTGTCAGCCGTAGTCGTCCTGAAATGTTGATCGAACTTTTCCGTTTGGAAGTGCCAGAAATTGGCGAAGAGATGATCGAAATTAAAGGTGCTGCTCGTGATCCTGGTTCACGCGCTAAAATTGCCGTGAAAACCAATGACAAACGTATCGACCCTATCGGTGCTTGTGTTGGTATGCGTGGCGCACGCGTGCAAGCTGTTACAAGTGAGCTAGGCGGCGAGCGAATTGATATCGTGCTTTGGGATGATAACCCTGCCCAGTTTGTGATTAACGCGATGGCGCCTGCTGAAGTCGCCTCTATCGTGGTTGATGAAGACTCTCACAGCATGGATATTGCTGTAGAAGCAGACAACTTAGCGCAAGCCATTGGCCGTAATGGTCAAAATGTACGATTAGCCTCACAACTTACTGGTTGGGAACTAAACGTAATGACGGTAGCAGATTTGCAAGAGAAGCATCAGGCTGAAGCAGATAAAGTAATCACTTTATTTGTAAATAGCTTGGACATTGATGATGACTTTGCAACTTTACTTGCCGAAGAAGGCTTTAGTACGTTAGAAGAAATTGCTTACGTACCCGTTAATGAGCTGATGGAGATTGACGGTTTAACTGAAGAAATCGTAGAACAACTTCGTGAGCGCGCCAAAGGCGTATTAACGACCAAAGCACTTGCTGATGAAGAAAACCTAGAAGGTGCCGAGCCAGCAGCTGATCTGCTTGCCCTTGACGGTTTAGATGAACATTTAGCGTATGTATTAGCGAGTAAGGGTGTTGTGACACTTGAAGACTTAGCTGAACAAGGCGTTGATGATATCAGTGAAATAGATGGGTTAGATGAGCAAAAAGCAGGTGAGCTAATTATGGCAGCCCGCAATATTTGTTGGTTTAGCGATGAAGCATAATTAGGTCAGCGGAGGAAATAATACCAATGGCAGAAGTAAGTATTGAAACCCTTGCCAAAGAAATTAGTACGCCGGTTGATCGTTTAGTTCAACAGTTTGCTGATGCGGGCATCAAAAAAACAACCAGTGATAAAGTAACAGAAGATGAAAAACAAACGTTACTTAATCATTTATCAAAGCAGCATGGTGGCAAAGCTGAGCCAAGCCGCATGACGCTGCAACGTAAAACTAAAACTACTTTAAACGTGCCTAGCACGGGTGGTAAGCAAAAAGCGGTACAAGTAGAAGTACGTAAAAAACGTACCTACGTTAAGCGTAGTACTGCAGATGAAGAGGCGCGTTTAGCTGAAGAAGCTCGCTTAGCCGAAGAAGATAAAGCACAAGCGGAAGCTGCAGCTAAAGCCGAAGCAGAGGCTAAAGCCAAGGCAGAAGCTGAAGCAAAAGCCAAGGCAAAAGCGAAAGCAGAGGCTGAAGCAAAAGCTAAACCGGCAGAAAAAGCACCGGTGAAGAAAGCCGAAGCGCCAAAAGTAAAATCAAAAGCGGAATCTATGACCCCAGAGCAACAAGCAAAAGCGAAAGAAGAAGCGGAGCTGTTGAAAAAAGCAGAACAAGCGGCTTTATTGAAAGCAGAAAAAGAAGCTGAAGCGTTAGCCCAAGAAGCGAAGAAACTCGCTGAAGAAAATGCGAAGCGTTGGGAAGAAGAAGAAGCAAAACGCAAACGTGATGAAGAGCAAGCGGATCACCATGTGACGACCTCTCTAGCAGCACGAGCAGCAGAAGATAAAGTGGATTCTCAAGCCGAAGGCCAAGGCCGTCGTCGTAAGAAGAAACCACGTAAAGATGAGCCAGTACCTCATCGTAATGCTAAAGGTAAGCGTGGTAAACGCCAACCGCAAGCACCATCATCAATGCAACATGGTTTCCAAAAACCAGCCGCGCCAGTTGAGCGCGATGTAAAAATTGGTGAAACCATTAGCGTGGCAGAGCTTGCTAACAAAATGGCCGTAAAAGGCGTGGAAGTTATCAAAGCGATGATGAAGATGGGCGCCATGGCGACTATCAACCAAGTGATTGACCAAGAAACAGCGGCACTAGTGGCTGAAGAAATGGGTCATAAAGTTATTCTGACTAAAGAAAACGAGCTTGAAGAACAAGTAATGGCAGAAGCACAAGGCAACCTTGAGTTAGCTCCTCGTGCGCCGGTTGTCACTATCATGGGTCACGTTGACCACGGTAAAACATCGCTACTTGATTACATTCGTCGTGCCACAGTTGCCGAAGGCGAGGCGGGCGGTATTACTCAGCATATTGGTGCATACCATGTGGATACCGAAGGTGGCATGATCACTTTCTTAGACACACCTGGTCACGCCGCGTTTACTGCGATGCGTTCTCGTGGTGCGAAAGCAACGGATATTGTTATCTTGGTTGTTGCAGCAGACGATGGCGTAATGCCACAAACGATTGAAGCTATTCAGCATGCTAAAGCAGCTGGCGTACCTTTAATTGTTGCTGTGAACAAAATGGATAAAGAAGCGGCAGACCCAGATCGCGTTAAAACTGAACTTTCACAACATGAAGTTATCTCAGAAGAATGGGGTGGCGAAAACATGTTTGTACACGTATCAGCGAAAGCCGGTACTGGTATCGATCAGTTACTAGAAACTATTTTGCTACAAGCTGAAGTACTTGACTTACAAGCTTCTCCAGTTGGTCCTGCGTCAGGTGTGGTTATTGAATCACGTCTAGATAAAGGTCGTGGTCCAGTGGCTTCTGTACTGGTACAACAAGGCGAACTAAAACGCGGTGATATCGTACTTTGTGGTCTAGAATACGGCCGTGTTCGTGCAATGCGTGATGAAAACGGTGTTGAAATTGAAGTTGCAGGCCCTTCTATTCCAGTGGAAATTTTAGGTCTTTCTGGTGTACCAAGTGCCGGCGACGAAGCGACTGTAGTTAAAGATGAGAAGAAAGCACGTGAAGTAGCGCTTTACCGTCAAGGTAAATTCCGTGACGTGAAATTGGCTCGTCAACAGAAAGCGAAACTTGAAAACATGTTTACGAACATGGAAGCAGGTGAGATTTCTGAGCTTAACGTAGTATTGAAAGCGGACGTACAAGGCTCTTTGGAAGCTATTTCAGATTCATTGAGTAAACTTTCAACTGAAGAAGTTAAAGTGAATATTATCGGCCGTGGTGTGGGTGGTATTACTGAGACTGATGCATCACTTGCTGCGGCATCAAACGGTATCATTCTTGGCTTTAACGTACGTGCGGATGCAACAGCGCGTCGCTTAATCCAGGCTGAAAGTGTTGACTTGCATTACTACAGCGTTATCTATGACTTGATCGATGAAGTAAAAGCTGCGATGTCTGGCTTACTATCGCCAGAATTCAAGCAAGAGATTATTGGTCTTGCTCAGGTACGTGATGTATTTAAATCACCTAAGATTGGCGCAATTGCTGGTTGTATGGTGACTGAAGGTATCGTGAAACGCAGCGCGCCAATTCGTGTTCTACGTGAAAACGTGGTTATCTACGAAGGTGAGCTAGAATCACTACGTCGCTTTAAAGATGACGTACAAGAAGTACGTAACGGCATGGAATGTGGTATCGGCGTTAAGAACTACAACGATGTTCGCGTAGGTGACCAAATCGAAGTATTTGAAACTGTTGAAGTTAAACGTAGCCTATAACATAGCCTGAATTGACAGGTAACACTAAGGGGGCTATAAGCCCCCTTCTTATCATAGGGCGTTTAGTTTTATCGGCCTAGAGAGAGAAATATAATGGCAAAAGAATTCAGTCGCTCACAGCGAGTGGCGCAGCAAATTCAAAAAGAAATTGCAGGTATTTTACAACGCGATGTAAAAGATCCGCGTATCGGTATGGTAACCGTATCCAGTGTTGAAGTGAGTCGAGATCTTGCTTACGCCTCTGTGTACGTTACTCTTTTCAATCTAGAAAATGACAGTATTGAAGAGTCGATGAAAGGTTTGAGCGAGGCCTCTGGCTACGTTCGAATGCTGCTTGGCAAAGCACTACGTTTACGTATTGTGCCTGAAATTAAGTTTGTTTATGACAACTCACTGGTAGAAGGTCTGCGCTTATCAGGTTTAGTGAGTGAAGCGGTTAATAAAGATAAACAAAAACAGAAAGATTCAGGTCGCGACGAGGAAGAGTAATGGGCAGACGAGGCAAGGCAAAGGGCCGCAATGTAAATGGCGTTTTATTACTAGATAAGCCTACCGGTATTTCATCTAATGATGCGCTGCAAAAAGTAAAACGTATTTATTATGCAGCGAAAGCAGGGCACACCGGTGCTTTGGATCCCCTTGCAACGGGCATGCTGCCTATTTGTTTAGGTGAAGCAACCAAGTTTTCACAATACCTACTTGATTCCGATAAGCGTTATGTTGTTACGGCTAAATTAGGTGTACGTACCACTACCAGCGATTCAGATGGTGAAGTGGTCAGTGAAAAACCGATTACGTTTACCCATGCACAATTGATTGATGCCCTTGATACCTTCCGCGGCGACATTATGCAAATTCCTTCCATGTACTCTGCGTTGAAGTACCAAGGTCAGCCTTTGTATAAGTATGCCCGTGAAGGCATTGAAGTACCTCGCGAAGCACGTCCTATCACTGTTTATGATCTTAAGTTATTACGTTTTGAAGGTGATGAGCTAGAGCTGGAAGTGCATAGTAGTAAAGGTACTTACATCCGTACTATTGTTGATGACCTAGGTGAGCTACTGGGTTGTGGGGCGCACGTGATCCAGTTACGCCGTACCCAAGTGAGTAAGTACCCTTACGAGCGTATGCTTACTCTAGAGCAATTGGAATGTATTTTGGAACAAGCTCGTGACAGCGACACGTTGCCAAGTGATGTACTTGATCCATTATTATTGCCATTAGATACCGCGGTTGAAGATTTACCAGAAGTGAACATGCCGAAAGTGGTTGCTGAATACGTCAAACATGGCCAGCCAGTGCAGGTGTCAGGCGCTCCCACGTCTGGGTTAGTGCGCATGACTGTTGGCTCTGAGCGTTTGTTTATCGGCGTAGGTGAAATTAACGATGATGGTCTCGTTGGGCCGAAACGTATGGTTAATTATTAAAGGTTAATCATCGGGGATTTATTTTATCTTTATCCTTGTTTTTACTTAGGGTGGCAGGTAAAATCCGCGACTCATTTTGCAGCTGAATTAGTGATTGGCTGCAATTAACTTAAATCTCAATATTATTGGAGTAGTTATGTCACTAAGTGCAGAAGCTAAAGCAGCAATCGTTGCAGAATACGCGACTAAAGAAGGCGACACTGGTTCACCAGAAGTACAAGTTGCACTGTTAACCACACAGATCAACCACTTACAAGGTCACTTCAAGACGCATATCCACGATCACCACAGCCGTCGTGGTCTACTACGTATGGTTAGCCAACGTCGTAAGCTTCTAGATTACCTAAAGCGTAAAAATGCAGAGCGTTACACTGCACTTATCGCTAAATTAGGTCTGCGTCGTTAATTTCGACTCATATCTGGAAAAAGGAGCCATATGGCTCCTTTTTTTGATCTTATTTTTGTTATCTCTTCCCCGAATTTCGCGTTTTTTGCTCTGCAACAAAAAAAAGCGTTGCAATTGTCGTAAGCCTACTTTGAATAATATGATTTCAAAAACTTATACAGTATACTTAGTCGCGAAATTAACGACCCAAAATTAAAGGATGATTCATGCTGAATCCGATTGTTAAAACCTTCCAGTATGGCGAACATACTGTCACTCTTGAAACGGGCGCTATCGCTCGTCAGGCTACTGCTGCTGTAATGGTTAGCATGGACGATACTGCTGTTTTTGTATCTGTTGTTGGCAAAAAAGCGGCCGATCCAAGCCGTGACTTCTTCCCTCTAACAGTAAACTACCAAGAAAAAACGTACGCAGCGGGTAAAATCCCTGGTGGTTTCTTCAAACGTGAAGGCCGTCCAAGTGAAGGCGAAACTCTAACGGCACGTTTAATCGATCGTCCAATCCGTCCATTGTTCCCTGAAGGGTTTAAAAACGAAGTACAAATTGTATGTACTGTCGTTTCAGTTAACCCTGAAGTTCACCCTGATCTTGTTGCTATGATCGGTGCATCCGCTGCACTTGCTATTTCTGGTATGCCTTTCGGTGGCCCGATTGGTGTTGCACGCGTGGGTTACAAAGACGGTGAATACCTATTAAACCCAACTAAAACTGAGCTTGAAACAAGTCAACTAGACCTAGTTGTTGCGGGTACTAAAGACGCAGTATTAATGGTTGAATCTGAAGCTGAGCTACTACCTGAAGATGTAATGTTAGGCGCGGTTGTATATGGCCACGACGAGCAACAAAAAGTAATCTCTGCCATCAATGAGTTTGCCGCAGAAGTTGCGACTCCTGCTTGGGAATGGGTTGCGCCTGTTGAAAACACAGCATTAAAAGACAAAGTTAAAGCATTAGCTGAAGCTAAGTTGATCGAAGCTTACCAAATCAGTGAGAAAGCCAAGCGCTATGATGTTATTTCTGACATCACTGCTGATACTGTGGCCCAGCTAGTGGCTGAAGACGAAACAGTGGATGCGAAAGAAGCCGCTGAAATTGTACATGAAGTTGAAAAGACTGTTGTGCGTACGCGCATCATCGAAGGCGCGCCACGTATTGATGGCCGCGAACCAGATACCGTTCGTGCATTAGATGTGAAAACAGGCGTATTGCCACGTACTCACGGTAGCTCGCTATTCACTCGTGGTGAAACCCAAGCGTTAGTTGTTTGTACACTTGGTACAGAGCGTGATGCGCAAAACATCGACTCACTAATGGGTGAGAAGAAAGATTACTTCATGCTGCACTACAACTTCCCTCCATACTGTGTAGGTGAAACAGGTATGATCGGCTCACCTAAGCGTCGTGAAATTGGTCACGGTCGTTTAGCTAAGCGTGGCGTACAAGCGGTAATGCCAACACTGGCTGAATTCCCATACACAGTACGTATCGTATCTGAAATTACTGAATCAAATGGTTCGTCTTCAATGGCGTCTGTTTGTGGTAGTTCACTTGCGCTAATGGATGCGGGTGTACCACTTAAAGCATCTGTTGCGGGTATCGCGATGGGTCTAGTGAAAGAAGGCGATAAATTCGTGGTTCTTTCTGACATTCTAGGTGATGAAGATCACTTAGGTGACATGGACTTTAAAGTAGCGGGTAGTAGTGAAGGTATTACTGCACTGCAAATGGATATCAAGATCGAAGGTATCACTCGCGAAATTATGGAAGTGGCACTAACGCAAGCGCGCGGTGCACGTCTACACATCCTACAAGTGATGGACCAAGCTATTTCCGGTGCGCGCACTGAAATTTCTGAATTCGCGCCGCGTATCCACACTATCAAGATCAATCCAGAGAAAATCCGTGACGTTATCGGTAAAGGTGGCGCAACAATCCGTCAGCTTACTGAAGAAACGGGCACAACTATCGAGATTGATGATAACGGTACCGTTAAAATTGCTGCGACTGATGGTGAGCAAGCAAAAGACGCGATTCGTCGTATTGAAGCTCTAACAGCTGAAATCGAAGTGGGTCGTATCTACGAAGGTAAAGTAGTGCGTCTAGCTGACTTCGGTGCATTCGTAAACATCCTTCCAGGTAAAGATGGCTTAGTGCACATTTCACAAATCTGCCAAGAGCGTGTTCAGAACGTATCTGACCACCTTAAAGAAGGCGATGAAGTGAAAGTTAAAGTACTAGAAGTAGACCGCCAAGGCCGTGTACGTCTAAGTATTAAAGAAGCGCAAGCAGATGCTGCGCCGGCTGCAGAAGCACCTGCTGCTGAGTAGTTAGCACTCGCTATATGAGATACGAAGGGAGTCTGTTGACTCCCTTTTTTTTACTTTAATTTCTTTACTTTACCCCGCGGATAAGCCAGTCTCTGCATACGTAAATGCTTGTATCATTCATTTAACTCACAGCGATACTTATTGAGATACAAGTGCGATTGGAGGAAATTCATGAAGAAAGTTTTACTGGCTCTATTAGCAGCTAGCGCGATGTTAACCGGTTGTGTTAGTAACAATGCGTCTGAGCGAGGCTCCCAGTCACTGGTTTTAGCCATTCCCCTACAAGTGACTTATCAAAGCGAATTAAAATTGATCCGTCTTGGTCAAATGATCAACTCGCCTGATGTTGATTCAGAAAAGTTAGCAGTGCTGTTTTATGAACGCGGCGCAACTTATGATCAGTTGGGCATGACTTCATTGGCGCGTTTCGATTTTAATCAAGCGATAAAAGTGAAGCCAGACTTTGCTGAAGCTTATAATTATCTCGGCGTGTATTTAACGCAAATGCAAGAGTTCGATGAGTCGTTTGAAGCTTTCGACTCTGTGCTTGAGTTGCAACCCGATCATCAGTATGCCTATATGAACCGAGGTATTGCGCTTTCTTATGCTGGTGCGCACGAACTGGCCGTTGATGATTTAACAACTTTTGTTTCGTTTGATCCAGCAGAGCCCTATCGTAATATTTGGCTATATTTGGCAGAGCAACATGTTTCACCCGAAGCCGCAATGGCACGGTTAAAGGCGAATCAAGCTAAATACCAAACGGCAGACTGGGGTTGGCGTATTGCTGATTTTTATACCGGAAAAATAGACGAGGCTACTTATATCGGCTCCCTATCCCAAGGCATTGAAAATAATCAGGCATTGGCAGAGCGTTTATGTGAAGCGTATTTTTACTTAGGTAAATGGTATCAGGCGCAAGGAAAAGACGTGCTAGCGGCGAGCTTTTACAAGTTGTCGTTGTCTAACAATGTGTATGAATTTATCGAGCATAAATATGCGTTATTAGAGCTGGATTTATTAGCCCTAAAACATAATCCGAATCGTTAATGGTGTGCAACTAAACGCGATTTACAAAATCAATATCAGGGAGCGTTAACGCTCCCTTTTTTATATGCCTACTTACGAGTAAGCGTGTTGTGCCAAGCCGGCAATTTGGTGCCAGTAGCCATTACACTCTTTGTTGTCTAATACATAAGCTTGGTAATTGTTAAGCTGCTGCTTAAACTGAGTTGGGACCGATACGCTTGCCATATTTTCAGGGCTAACTCTGACAATATCGGCCAAGGTGGCCAGTTGCGGCACTTCATTTAACAGGTTATATCTCAGCCCCGATTGGGTCTGAATACCATTTAGCACAAAGAGAGCTTGGTTTTCTTGGCTGCGCATTACGCGTCCTTGTGGGTAGTTAATACAGCATAGTTCACAATCATCTTTGGCTTTGTTTTCGCTACGGGCGGTAAAGCAGCGCGCTGAGTAAGCCAGTGGCATATGGCCCCAGGCAAACACTTCTACTTCAAACTGGTCGCGAATGCCTAACAGCTGGCAATCTTGTAATAAAGTGCGTAGCCAGTCACCTGAGAGCTCTACGGGCATTACCCAGCGCGTCATTCCTTTGCTAAGTAAAAATTGGATAACATTAGCGTTATAGCAATTAATTGCTGGCCCACAAACAAAAGGCACACCGTGCTCAGCTAAAATCTGCACTGCGCCGAGGTCATTAGCTTCAACCATAAATTGGTCATTCTGACATAGATCTTTTAGCACTCTAACTTCTGATGGTGCTTCCAATAATGCCATGGTCGATAATATTATTTGTTTGTTGCTGTTGTCTGCCAGTTGCTTGGCTAAGGTTAGCCAATCTTTGCTCTTTAACTCGCGGCGTTTGCTGCACACCGTTTCGCCTAAATAAATAATATCGGCGTCGCTATCTTGTGCTTGTTGATAAAAGTCAGCGACAGTTTGTTTTGGCCAGAAATATAATATTGGCCCGAGAGATACTTTCATGATGTTTGTCCTTACTGCCAAGCTTTATGGTAAGCGCCGAGAGTAGTCGTACTGCCTTCAGATACCTTGTCTAGAGCTTGATCCCAAGCCGGTTTAACTTGGTAGTGCTCAGGGCTTAACTGGTACTGGTCAATAGCTTGTCGCCATACTCGGGTGATTTGTTCAACGTAGGCAGGGCTACGCTGGCGCCCTTCAATCTTCACGGCTGCGATGTTGGCGTTAAATAGTTCGGGTAATAATGACAGTGTATTTAAGCTCGTGGGCTCCTCAAGGGCGTGGTAAAGACTCTCTTCGACATGGAATCGGCCTTTGCATAAAGTGGGGTAACCGGTTTTTTCGTGTTGTTGGTATTTATCGATTAACACATCACTTAAACGCGATTCGAGGCCAGAAGGCGTTTGCTGCCAGCGCACAAACTTAGCTGGCGAACAAGCGCCTACGGTATTGGGTGATTCACCGGTAACATAAGAGGACAGGTAGCAACGTCCTTCCGCCATGATACATAAGCTACCAAAAGCAAAAACCTCAAGCTCAATATCGGTTGCACGAGCAAGTTGTTTTACCTGATGAATTGATAATACGCGCGGTAAAACCACGCGTGAGACATTAAAGTTTTCTTGATAAAAAGTAATCGCAGGGGCATTGGTTGCAGAGGCTTGAACGGAGAGGTGTAAGTCTAATTCTGGGTAGCGTTTACTGGCATAATCAAGGGCTGAAATGTCTGCGACGATCACCGCATCAGCGCCTATTTCAGCGCATTTATCTATCGCTTTAAACCAGCGCTGTTGCTGGCCTGGGTGAGCAAAGGTATTAATCGCCACATGCAGGGATTTGTGATGGGCCTTGATATAGTCGACCCCTTGCTGCAGCTTTTTATCGGTAAAGTTTAAGCCGGCAAAATGGCGGGCATTGGTATCATCTTTAAAGCCGATGTAAACGGCGTCTGCACCGTTATCGACTGCTGTTTTCAGCGCAGGTAAGTTTCCCGCAGGGCAAAGCAGTTCCATAATTAAAGCCTAAGGTGTAATGATGAACGCATTGTAAGTATCGCTGGGTATAGGCTTTTTGATGTAGGGCAGGGTTGCGGATGTTTTTTGTGTTTGTTTGATTTATGCCAGGATCAAGTGTGTGAAACTTATTAATAATAATGGATTTTCTCTGTGGGGATATTTTATGTTGGATCAACTGCAACAGCAGCTTGTTAAACTTGGGCCGCAGTTACTGCGTGTGCCTGCACAAACAATGCCTTTTCCGTTACAGCGTGTGTGCTTGGAAAATGCCCTTAACCGATTGCTGGCGACGAGTATTGAAGATGAAGAGCTGACGTTTTTAGCTGATAAATGGCTAAAAGTAACTGTCACCGATTTAGACTTGAGCTGGTGTATGACGTTAAAGGGGCAAAAAATCCAAGTTGCTGCACCTCAGCAAGTAGCTGATGTTAGTTTTATGGGCGTGCTGAATGATTTGATTTTAATTGCTGGACGCAAAGAAGATGCCGATACCTTGTTTTTTCAACGTCGTTTACAAATTGAAGGTGATACTGAATTAGGCCTTGAGGTGAAGAATTTACTAGATGGTTTTGATATGACCTTACTGCCCAAACCAGCCTTGCATGGGATCGCTAAGTTAGCTGAATTTATTGCTCAAGGCTCTGCCACTAGGTTTATACCCAATCAACCTAGAGATGCCTGATTTCAGCCAAGGTTTATATGCGTTTAGGCAAGGCATTGCTTGCCGGTAATGGTTTCACCCTAAGTGGTTACGCTAATTTAAAAGGAGCCTGCATGAAACTGCCTTGTAAGGGCTAGCGCATGAGTGTACAAAATACAATCAACCAAGCGAACAAAGTGGAATTTTCTTATACGAAACGCCGTGAAATCATCCCTCAAAAGCTGTTGATGGCTTAACTGCCGCATCCTTGCGGCAGATATTCGTCATAAGAAAACATCGCTAAACGCTCAAAAAATATTCATGCGTTTGCCCTGCCAGCTTTGTATTGAAAACACAGCAGGGCTTTGGAGCATGCATTTTTAAGTGAATAGGGCATACAGTTAGCTAATAAAATTAGAAGCTTAAGTTTGAGAAAGTTCCCTCAATTTATCACTAACTGTGTGTTATTTGTCCTAATACACAGTTTAAGACTTTAGGTTGGTATTCCTGTTGCGAAAATCGTAGTCTGGCACTAAGTGGCGCAATGGTGATAGCTAATGATTTCTCGCAGTATTTTTCGCTTATTGGTATTGTTTTTTGTCTTTTGTGTCGTCATGACATTTGTGACTGAGAATATGATGCCTTGGCAGAAACTTGAGTTGATTAGCCAAAATCTTATCTCAACCTATCTGCCTGTTTCCTCTGAGTTAAGCGCCCTCGTGCTTGATGGCTTACTGATATTGAGCTTTGTGTTAGTTACTTTGGCCGTTATTGGTCTTTTACTTTTTTGGGGTTGTTCACGTTGGTTATTCCTCATTGGTTATGGTGTGCTGATCTTAGTTAATTGGCTAACTAAAGAGCCCTTAATTGTCAGTTATCTTGCGAATATATATACCCACCTTACTTCTATCACTGGCGGTTTTATTATCTGCTGTGTATTTTTTACCAACATCCGTTATTACTTTATTGCTGAGCGAAAAATCTGGAGTTAATACCGCGATTTACAAGTAAAAAAACCTTGTTATTTATTAACAAATAGCATAAAAAACCAGTTACTAAATAAGAATAAATGTATTACCAAAGGCTGTTTTTGTTGTTTTATTAGAGTAAATAACTAATCTAAGTTGCTTTGGTGGTGGTTTAAAATGCTCATCTGGGTTTGTGTATTATGAATAAGCTTTTCTCTGACCGTATATCAGACGTTCCTCAATCCTTTATTCGTGAGATTCTAAAAGTAGCGATTGACCCCAATATTATCTCTTTTGCGGGCGGGCTGCCTAATCGCGACCTTTTTCCGGTGGCAGCGTTAAAAAAAGCGACTAATGACGTGTTTGATAGTGCAGGTAAAGATATTCTGCAATACAGTAATACCGAAGGCTATTTACCACTGCGCGAATACATTGCTGCACGTTATAAAAAACATGAAGGCTTAGACATCGATCCCGCGGATATCTTGATCACAAGTGGCTCTCAACAAGGGTTAGATTTACTTGGCAAAACCTTATTGAACGAAGGTGATGACGTTATTATCGAAGAGCCCGGTTATCTTGGTGCGATCCAAGCTTTTTCAGTCTATAAATCTAAATTTAATCCCGTACCTGTCAGCAGTGATGGTTTAGATGTGGTAGCACTTGAAGAGGTGTTAACTAAGGTAAAAGCAAAACTGTTTTACGCTGTACCAAACTTTCAAAATCCATCGGGCGTGTCTTACCCTGAGCAAAATCGTCACGCCGTTGCGGCGGCATTAGCAAAAAGTTCAACCTTAATCATCGAAGATAATCCATATGGTGATTTGCGCTTCTCGGGTAAGCAGGCTACGTCATTTAAAGCACTGATACCTGAGCAAACGGTATTATTAGGATCGTTTTCTAAGACGGTGGTACCGGCATTTCGTTTAGGTTGGATTGTTGCCCCTAAAGCTTTAATGGAAAAGTTAGTGATAGCTAAACAGGCCTCTGATTTACACACTAATTATTTTTCGCAGCGTGTATTATTTGAATTCTTATCACAGAACGATCTTGATGCTCATGTTGCCAATATTATCAAGGTATACGGTGAGCAAAAAAATGCGATGGAGCGGGCGATTAAGAAGTACTTTCCGGCAGAAGTCAGATGCACCGAACCAGAAGGAGGGATGTTCTTGTGGGCAACGTTACCAGAAGGTATGGATGCCAGAGCCTTATTTGATGTCGCGATTGTAGAAAAAGTGGCATTTGTTCCCGGCGCACCTTTTTATGTCAGTAAAACTGAGACCAATACCCTTCGACTTAACTTCTCAAGTGTTGATCCAGCGACGATAGAGGAAGGCATTAAGCGTTTAGGAAGGGTAATTAAATCTCAGCTGTAAACTTGCCTTTTGGGTGCGCTTTAAAATCAAGATCGTTGTGATGCTAATTTAAAAGGCAGGGCGAGCGCAAGAGTGTACGAAATATAAGCAATCTCACGAACAAAGTGGAATTTTTCTTATACGAAACGCCGTGAAATCATCCCTCAAAAGCTGTTGATGGCTTAGCTGCCGCATCCTTGCGGCAGATATTCGATTAAGAAAATACCACTTATCGTTCAAAAAATTCATGTGTTTGCACTGATTTAATAGGTGCCTGCACTAGCGTGCCGAGTATTGAAACATGGCGGGGCTAAAGCATGCACCTTCAAGTCGATTGGGTATCCTGCCACTCTCATTAAGTGGCTTTTATCTCGCCATTTAGTCGGTTAAAAGCTGCTAGATAGCTGTTGTTACCCTTTGACTATATTGCTTCATGCTTTCTTGTAACATTTCTGTAATAAAATATTGTGTAGTTATTTTTCTTTCTCACAGCGGTTCCTTTTGAATAATAAAATTGCATTGGTGTTTTTATCTTTATTTGATTTATTTCAATCGAATTGAGTGCATTTCAAGGGGAGCTATACTAAATTAATCCCGCTGACCTCGATGTCAGTGAGGGTAAGAGCTAAGCCCACAATAATAATCTTAATTAGTTCATGTTGTTTTGTTAGATATTGGGCCGCACATTCAATGAGTTAAGGACTGTTCGGTGAATATTGTAATTATTAGTGGTAGTCAACGTAAAAATTCATCCGCCTTTGGCGTCGCTCAAGCGGTTGCCACTAGGGCTAAACTCTCGGACGATGTAGTAGATTGTCAGGTTTTGAGTTTGGCCAAATTAAGCATCCCCTTGTGGGATGAAGACTTATGTAAAGAATTAGATCATTGGATGGATGATTGGTTTGACACCCACCAGCTTTTAGCTGCTGCTGACGCAGTGGTTATTGTTAGCCCAGAGTGGGAGGAGGTGACGTTAAAGAATTTTTTTGCGTTATGTGAGCGCTCTGAATTAAGCACCTTACCGGGTGTTGTCGTTAGAATTGCCAGTACTTGTCGTGGTGCCTTTTCTGCGCAAGAGCTAAGGCTAAGTAATTTTGTATTTAACCGCCTATGCTACGTGCTTGACCACATCGTTGTCGCCACCACAGATGAAGTTGTTAAGTGTAAACATCAAGATTACTTCCTTGATGGCTTGAGCGCCGAGCGAGTTGATTACGGTTTTAAATTGATGAGCTGCTTGGTAGAAGGAAATAGCCCTATTTCTCACTTTATGCGTCCGAGCGACATGCTACAAATACCAATGAAAACGGTAGCGATGTCTCATTAAGTAAATGCCCAGATAAGAACATTTACCTTTTGCAGCCAACACCAGCCATAGTGTTGGCTTTTTAATAGCTAATAAACCTCAGTTTTACTTAAGCCAATTACGAGCGGGCACCTATTTTACTGCAAAATTTCGTTTTCAGGGATGAAAACGCCAAGCGTATAGGGACATATACCCAAACAATATCAAGAAGCAAAGTGCAGCTTTATTTTTTAGGTCTTGTTTGGGTCTATTTATCGTGTTTTGCATGAAAAATATACTGTATTGTTTATCTAGAACTCGGGTTAATTAACGCTATCTTTCGTTGTTTTCTTTGTTTGCTCATTAGTTGCCGCAGGGAGCTCATCCTCAGAAATTTCGCCACATAAATATACTCGACTTGAACTGAATGGAGTGAGTGGTATTTGCCCTTCGGCTTGTGGCTCTGGCTCGGGTATTTTTTGATGATGCAACCACTTTTGTTCAATTCTATTGACGAGTCGATAAGCCACAATAACGGCAATAATACCAAAAATCATGGTGCCTAATGCTTGTCCGTACAATACCCCACTAGGGCCAAACCAAGCGGCACCAAAATAAACAAAGGGAAAGGTTCCCAGTGTTGATTTACCGACGTTTAGCATGGTTGAATAGCTGGCAAAGCCTAAGTTATTGAATGAAGCATTGGCGACAAATTGTCCGCCGGAGAAAATGAAGCTGACGGCAATCACTTGGCAAAACAAGCGTACAATACTGGCGCCTTCAGGACCCACGCCAAAGGTTTGAATGATTAACTCTTGGCTGAAAGACAGAAACATGGCCGCCACTAATATGTATAAGGTGACAAACTTGAGTGATTCATTCAATGTTGCGCGCACGCGAGGATAATAGTGAGCGCCGAAGTTCTGCCCAATAATCGGGCCGATAGCGCCAGATAATGCGAAGATCATGCCAAATGCGACCGGTAGAATTCGCCCTACAACCGCCCATCCCGCCACGTAGCCATCGCCAAACTGTGCTATCACCGCTGTCACATAAGCATTACCAAACGGCGTGGCAACATTGGTTAATATGCCTGGGCCAGCAATGGCGACAATGGGTTTTATATCTTGTTTAAAGTGCGGCCAATGGAAGCGGCCAATTAACTGGTGCTTGTAGTTTGCGCCATAAAACCCCACCGCTAATACAGCAAAGCGTGCTAAAACAGATGCAATAGCCGCCCCTTGAATCCCCATTCCTAAAGCAAAAATAAAAATAGGATCTAACACAGCATTAACCGCGCCACCAGTCAGGGTTGAATACATGGCTTGCTTTGCGTCTCCGACCGCACGAAGCGCCGCGCCCATATTCATCGCAAGGCATAGAAATGGCAGGGAAGGCACTAAAATACGCAAATAATCGGTGGCGTAAGCCAAGGTTTGTCCTTTGGCGCCAATCATAGTGAGCATTTCAGGTACAAACCACCAAAGCAGCCCGCTCACCAAGCTAGTGACAATAAAGCCCAGAGCGGCCACATGAATAGCAAAGCGCTTTGCCTTGGCTCGATCTTTTTGACCGATGGCTCTGGAAACAAGGGCCGTCATTGAGATGGATATACCAATCGCGATAGAGGTGGTAAAAAATGATAGTGTACCGGCATAGCCAACGGCTGCTGCTAGCTCTACTTCACCGAGTAAACTGATAAAAAACAGATCAATTAAGTCAACTAAAAACAGCGCGGTTAAACCGATGGCATTAGTCGAAGACATTACCACAATATGTTTAAAGATAGAGCCTGTTAAGAATTTTGCTTGTGGCATGTTACGCCATCATTAGTGATTACGAATTGAAACAATAGTGTAAAAGGGGAGGGAAAGAATGTCACCGCCTAAATAGGCGATGACATTCTTTACAGCTAAACGAGCGCTAAGGGTGTAAGCGTAAAAACTTATCCAATAGCTCGCTTTTAGTCTCAACATGAGCCGGATCGGGAATAATACAATCAATCGGACAAACCGCCACACAAGTAGGCTTATCATAAAAGCCCTCACACTCGGTGCACAGGTTTGGATCTATTTCATATATTTCAGCGCCAAAGGTAATTGCAGTATTGGGGCACTCTGGGTCGCACATATCACAATTAATACACTGGTCAGTAATGAGTAACGCCATATCAGTTACTTATCCTATTTTTCATTTAAATTCATGCGCTTGTGCGTGTCTATTGTTCCGCACTAATACGCACTTAATGTATATATATACAGTGTTGAAAACAATGATACACTCTAGCTAGTAACACAAAACAGCAACACAGAGCTTTTTTAGAGTCGAAAAAAGCTTCATGTGTGAGCCTGCTTGTTAAGTTTATGACTGCTAAGGGTATTCTATGAATAACACTGCAACACAAAATGCAAATATTGCTCTAAATGGTGATTATATCACCGCTTTGGCTGGTTGGGATGCTTGCAAACCACCTTACACAAGCTCGCACATGCGAATCTGTGTTACTGCAGCAAAAATCATTCTTGAACATACAAAAAAGCCTAGGCGATCAAAGTACGAACGGAGTCATTTTCTGCGCATCGATTTCAGTAAAGCTGGCAAAGTAACATTTTACGCTGAATTTCCCAAAATTATGGAACTAAAAGGTAAAAAATTAGGTGAGTGGCCAGAGCTAACGTTACACATTGCGCGCGAGAAAGCCCTCTCTATGAAGGCTGGCGGTCTACGGGCGGAGTCTGTTAACGCCGTTATTGAATGCTATGAGCAAGATTTAGCGGCCAAAGTTGGGCGCCATAAGCTCAGCGAGGCCAGTTATAAAACTTACCTGTGTCGAACCAAACAGGTGCGTCTAGCATTTGGCGATAGAGTTGTTTTTAGTGATGTGAGCTATCAGCAGATTATCGCGGTGCTTGACACTTGGGTAAGTACAAAATCAAACAACCATGCATTAGAGTTATTTGCTGAGTTGCGCCGGATCTGGAAGTTTGCCGCGCCCCAATATTGCGACGGTAGAAACATTGCGGCCAGCGTGCCGGATGATTACATTTCGTCACGGGTACAGCGGCCAACGCCCACACGTCTCTATACCGACCTAGAATCTATCGCGCAGCTATGGATAAACGTGGCGGCATGCACATCGATACAGCAAAAAAATGCGGTTCGATTTATGATTTTGACGGGCGTTCGCCCAATCAACATAAACAATTTGCGCTGGGAATATGTAAACGAAGAGATATTAGAAATTATTTATCCAGCAGGGATCACGGGAATGCGCGGTGCAATGAAAACCCAAAAAGAATTCAGGGTACCAATCACGCCCGCTATTAAAACCCTATTGCAAGAGCAAGCCGAATGGCGGGATGCGGCCAAGGGTTGTAACCGTGATTTTGTGTTTTTGCAGCCGCGCAACCCTAACGAAGCATTTTCTAAGCGCTCACTGGATAAGTTGGTAAAAGACTACAGTCCAGAAGGGGCGATAAAAGGTGCGCGGCATGATGGAACCGTTAAGGGTCGAACTGGCGCGTTTAACACCATGTGCCGCAAATTTTTCAAAAGTAATGTGATAGTGCAAATGCGGGCGCAGGGATTTTCGCGTTCTGACACTCGTGAAATTAGCCAGATATGCTTGCATCACTCTGACCGGAGCATAGACCCAATGGCTGAGCATTATGATTTTTCTGATGAAATATTACAGGAAGAAATGGCCTTAAAGCGCCAAGCCTTTGGGGCTCATGAGTCAAGTATTATGGCTCAAGTGGCGCTGCAACGTAGAAAAATTTAGTAGGTGCTGCGGCATTTGTCGATGAATGCCTGCACATTGCGGCGTTCATATCGAACCAGTTTATGAGTAAACCGGATTGGCGCTAGCGTTTTGCGATGGCGGTGCACGTTGTTCCATTCTCGCAATGTTTTACACGTAATGCCGCCCAGCAACTCACAAACTTGTTCAGGTGTTAATAGGGTATCACCCTGTTGTTCTGGTTGATTCATCAGATTATTCCCTCTTTCTTTTTGTGTCCGGTCACAGCTGCAACCCCTTCGCGTCATTCGTGTGCCAGCACACTTGAGCGCCTTTAAATAAGCCTTGGCAACCTTCGGGCAGCTGGTCACCGCAGTGGTTGCATTTACCCAGCTCGGTTAGTTGCTCTTGCAACTTTTGCCAGTCACGGTGAATAAGTAATGTCAGGTATTCATCCGCAGAGTAGGGGCCGCGCACGCCGCCCCGTATTTTGCACAACTCATTTAGCCGGCTTACTTCATTTTTTCCCAGACTAACCTCGACTCTTGATATGCCTGCGGCTTTTGCTACTTCACGGCTTTTTTGTTTTCGTTCGGCAGCGGTCATTGATGCGCTATGCATACCTAGCCTGCCTTCTTGCTAAAATTTCTTTGCCTAACTTGATTAAGTCGCGGGTTTTTGGGTAGAGGATGGTTTGCTTTGTGTCGTGGGCTGGGTCAAAAATAACTACCATGCTGTCGCCGCGCGCTGATGTCGGTCTTGGCTTAGACGGATCTTGGCGGTACCAATCAGGCACTTCAAATGTTACTCGTCCTTCCAAAAACCAAATACTGGTCGCGGTATGGCGTGGGAACCAACCTGCACCCGTTGCGCTGGGCACCAACCAGACAGACTTAAATCCCGCCAACATTTCTTCATAGGCTTTTTCCATGCATTCTTTCAAGCCCTTAAAATATTCGCCGTGTTGGTTTTTTTCACTACGGCTATAGGGCGGGTTGGCAAAACCACTGGCGGGTAAGCGATCGTCACTGGCCATGGCACACCAATCAACTGCCAATGCGTTTTGGTCGTTGGTTATGAAGTTTCTAAACCGCGCATTAATGGTGCCATCGGTAAATAAGTCATAAGAAAAATCCCCTGTCATAGCTTCGATGCCCAGCGCAAGGGCGTGAGGTGTGCGCCACTCATCGCCAATGTCTGCGGGTTCGTGTAATGTTTTTAATTTAATGCTCGCTAAACTCATGCTCATCCCCTAGTTGAAAACACGTAACAATCACTTGGCCGCAGGCGACAAAAGCGAAGTTGTCCGGTGTGACCAGCATATGCCGGCCTGATTTTGTTTTTTTGCCTAACTTGCGCATGCGGTTCTTTGTGACCGGACGCGCATGTCTAATATCCGCCTTAATATGAAAAGCCGGTTTGCAGCGGCGTTCTGAGTAACGCCGCACTGCGTGATTTGAAATGTAATAAGGCTTAGCCAAGAAACACCTCCCTAAAATCATGATCGTTAATCGTGTCCGTGATTAACTGCTGCAACATCAGCATTAGCGGGTTCTCTTGGTATGTTTTTGGATTATCAAACCGCTCTTGCTGCAGCGCATCGTCAACCTGGCGAATGACCGAGCTCAATTCAGGGCTTGGTATCGAGTCTAAAAACGTATCAACGGGCACTGCACCTGATAGCAACTCATTCAGAATGCGCGTGTGCCACGTTTCGTGACTGGATGGCGGAGCTTCAAAGCCAAAATCGTCAACCGCCGTATGCTGTTTATTCGGGAATTCAGTAGTGGTGATCAACTGGTTATCCCGAATACGGATATACAAGCCGTCAACGGTAATGATGGATCCGGCTTCTAACCGCTGACGGTCAACGGAGCAAAGACCAAGCATTGCCATTTCGTGGTCTATTTGGCTAATTTCTGACCCAATCGGTACCTGCGTACACTTATTGTCAGGGCTCCAAGGAGCGCGGCTGCCGCCGCTCAAGAGCTGCTCGCTGTGCTCACTAAGACCAAAGCGCGACAACTCCCACCCTTGATGACGTGTGACTATCTCGCTATGCCCCAGCATCAACCCCGATACCACCCCGTTAACACTCAAGGTAATTTCACCTGTACTCAGGCCAGAAAGCTTTTTAACGTCTTCGCCATATTTGCTGGAAGCTTCTTCAACCAAGTGCTGCAACTTAATAAGATGGTCTTTGCGTTGAATATCAATGCCACCCATCGCCAATATAAAATCATGCCAACGGCCATGATCGGCAGCAATACGGGCACCTTCTAAAATAGGGTTTCGGGTTACTTCGCGCAGGCGGCGCAGTTCACGCCACACGCTGACCGACGGCCCGCCAATTTGCTGAAACTGACGAATGCCCCATAAGCTTGACCATGCCGCCACCGCTGCAGCAGAGTTAATCGCGCATTCGCCAGACTCGTCATCTATCTCAATTTTGTGGCCGTCAATATTCTTAGCTATGTACTTAGCGATGTAGCCAGTGGCGCTGCCCTTGGTAGGGTCAATCACTTGCCAGTCAAAGCGAGGTTTGTATGATTTGGCCAATTCAGCTTTGTCATGCTGGCAAGCGTAGCGGCGTAATACCCAACGCAACAAAAAGCGCTGCTTAGGATGTACAAACAGCAACAAATGCCAGTGCGGGGTGGCGTCGTGGTGTGGCTCTACCACCCGAAAACCAAATAGCTTTACATTCAACCGGGCCAACTTAGCGCGGGCTTTGGCCCATTGTCCGCAAAGGTAAGTTTGAGTTTCTCTTGGCGTGGCGCCTTGATAGCGCGGATTTTGCATTGACTTATTTTGGCGGTTCACCGTCCAGCTGTGAAAGCGGCTCGGCGCGGTCCATGTATAAAACTCACCCACCCAGTCTTGGTCTTTTGCGATGTTTTCAAAGCCGCGCATGCGCACCATCAACTCAGTGCGGCGTACTTCGGGGTTTGATACGCTGGCGGCCACTGCCTCGGCGAGGGGGATTTCCAGTGCTAACTCAGTATTAATCGCAAACATCTCTTTAAGCCATGCCGCGTTGGCTGCTTTGCGGGCGCGGTAGTCCTTTAATGCACTTTGCGACACATACGCACTCACGCCGCGGCGAACCCGTCCCACCAAAATAGCCACATGCTCAGCATAACGACGCCATGCTCGGGTAATTTGGCGCTGCCACCAGTCGGCACACTGCAAACGGGCAAGGGCGGCCACCGTCATAGTGAGCTGCTGATCGGTTAACTCATCGCCATCAGATTTGTTAAAATTAGGCAATACTGGGCTAATACCCCATTGGTGGGCTGGGTGCATCGCCAGTATCAGTAGCTGTTCAGCAGAGGTGTACTGGGTTAAATGTTGGGTTTGATCTAATACAATTTGCTGGCAACGGTTCGCCCACTCGCGGGCCACGTTGGCGCGGCCCAATTCATTGGCTATCGCTCGCATCGGTAGCGGAAAGCGCACCGCGTGTCGGCGGATCTGTTCCACCGACTTGCGCAGCCAAATATTAGCACTGCGCGTATGGCCACCTTTTTTCAGTCGGCGCTGATAATGGGTAAACAGCGCACTGGCGGCGTGGTCTTCAATTTCGCTCAGCAATTTGCCTGCCCAGCTTAGGCTCTCGCGTTGGTGATACTCAACAAACAAGCTTTCATCAACGTCAGTGCCTGCCACTTGTCGGGCGGCAGCTTGCTCTGGCGCAGTAAACATCTCGTCTACATAGTGCGCCAGTTCAACGTGCTCAGTTACGTTCATTGGTTATCGCCTTCAGCAACAGGATCAATAACGCAATGCAAGTGCAGTTGGTTGATTCGGTCAGAAATGGCTCGATAATCATCGGCGTAATCGCAGCGGTCGGCCATTTCAGCTAACACTTCCAGTATGCATTCCGTTTGAAATTCAACACTGGCCGCCATACCGTTAACGGCGTAGCGGTTAAATTGCGCAATATGGTAGTTTGTCATCTGGCGTAAAACAGTAATGTGTTGCATAATTGTGGTGCTCCTTTGCGTGGGTAACGTATAAGTGGTATTGAAAAACCCTGTCAGTTGGCGCTGTCGGGGTTTTTTGCTTTTAGCGCTTTTAATCTGCTGTCTAACTGGCGCGCCTGTTGGTTCATCTTCATCCGGCCACGTAGTTGATCCTGAGCTTGCTGCTCAAATTGACGCGGTTGGTCTTTAAACTGCGCCGCTTTACTCCATTCAGTAGGGTCGGTGGTGGTCACCGTTTGCATGCCTTTTTTCATCTCAACTAATGCCACGCGAATTTGCTCGCGCTCAGCTGGGCTCATTTCTTCTATGGCTAATGCTGCAAACGTGGTGGGGCGTAACTTAGCGCCATAGCACAACATGGCACGCTGCTGCATCGTTAACCGCTCCCACTCTGACGCCACTCGGCTTTTACCTAACAAGCCGCGAATGTGTTCAATAGCCTGCTCAGCGCCTTGGCTACGAGTGATAGATTGAGTTGTCATAATTTCCCTCTACTTCTTTATTAAGCGGGCTAACCGGTGCCATACACTGCGACGCACGGGTGTTGCTTGGGTTATTTTGGGGCTGGGCAAATTCATCAAGCTACCGTCAGGGCGTTCAATCACTCCAGGGCGACGCTGCAAGGTAATGGCAAACGGGCGCAGCGATGGCGGCGGAGTAACAACCTCGCGTTTGAGTAATGCGGCGGTATTAATCATTGGCTTGTCCTTTTCTTCGGTTGGGGATCGTTACATTAGGGTTAGGTTTGCCACTGGTGTTAATGGCGTACAACACTTCGCTGCCTTCAGCCCATGCAAAGCTGCAGTCTGGGTTAGTGCATTGAAACTTAGTGATTCGGCTCATAGGTGACATCACTTCACTGGTTCTGATCCGAGCGAACTCACCGCAGTGCAAGCAAGTGCGCCGACGTGATGTGTTCGGTGGGTTAAAGCGCTTACTAGACTTTTTCACGCGTGGCTCCCGCATTCGCCTTGGCCATTGCGAGCACATTCGCAGTTGGCACCCACTTGGCACATGGTCGCCATGGCGTCTAAATACTTACGGGTAACCAGCGTGATACCTACGCTATTAAACAGCTCATCAATTCGGTCAATGGTCACGCCTTGCTGGCCGGACAAAAATCTGCTGATGTTTGAATCATCCCAACCCGTGGCGCCTTTAACGGCGTGGCGTTGGCTACTGGTGAGCGACTTGCGCAGCAACTGCTCTACGCGCCCGTCGACTTTTTCAAGTTTTGTTGTGGTCATGGGCATCTCCTTGCAAAAAATAGTGCGTGTGGTTGTTTTTGTTTGTGCTTAATGTGGATTAGGTTGTGGTGGGTTGAAGTCGGCTTTTAGTGCGCCGTGGGTAATGCGTTCAATTTCAAAGGCACGACGTGGTGGAATTTCGTCTCCCCATTGAGTTATTGACATACGAGTTATGCCTAGTGCATTTGCTAACTTGTTAGCTGAACCGAAATGCTTTATTGCATCTGTTTTTTGCATTTTCTTATCCTTATAATTTTATGTAAAGAAAACTTTCATTAGAGCATAGGTAAAAGCAAAGCTCATGTAAAGTATTCTTTCGCTATAAATTTACATTTGTAAACAAAACTTTCATTTTAAGGTGTTAAGATTGCTTTACATGAATAAAAATAAATTCGCTGAAAGAAGAAAAGAATTAGGGCTTACACAAGCTGAAACTGCACGCGCTGTTGGCGTAAGTAGGGTTTCAATTGGACAATGGGAGAAAGGCGAAACCTCCCCTAAAGGCGAGAATCTGCACTCGTTAGCTAAAGTCTTAAAATGTGATCCTGGTTGGCTGTTAAATGGCCAAGGCTCTCCTTTGCCCGAGGGTTTTGATAAGAACGTTGCGCCAGTGCATCAACTACTGCATGGAGCATTTCCGCTTATTTCATGGGTACAAGCCGGTGACTGGTCAGATATTTCACTCACCGCGGTCCATGAGGCCGACCATTATCCCTGTCCTGTCAAATGCAGTAAAAATACCTTTTTGCTCAAAGTGATGGGTAGAAGCATGAGCCCTGTTTTTAACGAAGGTGAATTAATATTTGTCGATCCAGAAGTGCAGGCCGTTGACGGTAAATACGTAGTCGCACGATTAGAAGACGAAAACCAAGCCACCTTTAAACAACTCATTATTGAAGATGGCCACAAATTTTTACAAGCCGCCAACCCCAATTGGCCAACCCCCATCCAACCCATTAACGGCAACTGCACCATCGTCGGTGTGGTGATTTCCTCAATGAGGTTGTTTTAGGTAAGGATCTGTAGTGAACGCTTTACGCATAATACTGGCCATTTTTGTCTGGATGAATACAGCTTTTTTTGCACTGGCGACCCCCTTTGTTATTTGGTTTTCTTTTTCCGGAAAAACTGAAACCATCACGGGGCTGATCATCGCTGCTTTATGTGTCGGGATCGCCTACGCCAGTTTCAGGTTGGGCTTATGGATTTATCCTGCAACTAATACAGTGCAAACCGAAGCACTAGACAACCAAAAAAATAGCCACGCTGAAAGTGTTAATACAAATTCAATATTATCTACCTTAAAAGAAATGGCTGAACAGGTTTTAGCTGATGACGTTGTTCATCAGAACGAAGCCGAGCTGTTACTTGCCTATTTGGAAAGCCAGTCACTGGTTTCTCTAGGGCCTGTTGTTCGAGAGTTATATCAAGCGCTGACGTTTAGTTTGGATGACGGTCATTTGGACCAAACCGAAGCGGCTGATATCAAGTCGCTGCTTAGCGAGCTATGTGATCGGCCAACACCAAAATCTGTCAATGCTGCCACCAAGCCTAAAGCACAACCTGTTGCTCCAAAGCCAAACACTAGCCACTCAGCTCCAATACTTGTACCTAAATCAGTTGTTCCAAAGTCTCAACCAGCTAAAACTTCTCAGCCGCCACTTAGCCCCGGTGTTTTGCTTGGTTTCTCTTATGAGGACTCTTCTGGCAATTTGAGCGACCGAATAGTTGAATTTAGAAGCGTGAGCAAGAACAAGGGCCAGACGTACTTAAAATCGATTTGCACTGATCGCAGAGCACCGCGCACCTTTCGCATAGACAGAATTAATACACTATTTTTACCGGAAACTGGGGAGCTGATTGATGACCATGAGGCTTATTTCGTGAGTGCTACGATTCCGGAATCAAAACCGAAACTTGCCAGACCAAAGCAAAGCCGTGTAGATTCCGTTACGAAAAATAAAAAACCGGAAATATTCTTTAGTGGCCTATGGAGGGAGGACCGTGAATATTATGAGGATATGGCTCAAATATTCGGGTTCAAAGTCGTTAAGTCGATGACTAAAAATGTCGCTTATCTTTGCTGCGGGGTTAATGCTGGTCCCAAAAAAATTGAAGAGGCTAATGCGCGAGGTATCACCATTATGGATACCAGTGAATTCGATACAATGATTAACAACCTTGCCGCCGAACTGGAACAAATAGATAAAGCTGAAGCGAGAGCATGACGATAATTACTATTTTAATAATTATGAATCAACGACAGATATGGAGCGCAACAAGATGACAACATTAAATATGCTTCGGTTTTTTGTTCACAGTATTTATAGCTCTTTCGGTATCTGGCTGTAATGCGAAAGCGATAACCGTAGTGACTGAGCCAAGCGTTTCCGATATGTCATCTACGTTAGGTTACTTAGCTATTGGTGGTATTAGTGGTTATAACTGGGATGTCTTCGTGAAAAAATTACAAGAACTTTCAGCAAATGTGATGAGTACAAAAATAGAAGGCAGAACTAAAAATATTGACGATAACATTCCAAGTTAGCCTAGTTGCCTATAAAAATTATTGCCTATTTGTATGTTAAATATTGCAAAAAGCCCCATCAACAGAGCTTTTTATTAGACCTAGATAGCAACAAAATTCGAATTATTTGTACTCAATTATTGCAGGAGTGCCGATATAGGTAATGTATAAAAAAGTACCGTTACTAAATTGTTGGGCCGTTGTTGAAATCTGAACACCTAGAATTGCGTTTGTTTCACTAGGGGCGCAAGCAATAAACGAGTCTATTACTTCTTGGTATTCGTTTTTCTTCCGCTCTAATATCCCGCGAATGATGTTTTTACTTGATACCTCTACCGTGCCTGTTACTTGTATCATTCGAAACGTTTCTTTTACAACACAGTTTTCTGGTAAGTTTTCAGTCGTAAATAATGTCTTTTCCATGTTTATTATCTCTCTGATATTTCAGGGGTTGTAGAGCAAAGTGGGCGAGGTAGAAGCGACTAGGCAGTGATTGCTAATGCTTTCATCGTTCTCCATTTTTATTGGTTAAACTTGTGGCGCTAGCTGTTGAATGTTTTGACTTGGAGCGCCGCGAACAAGACGCCAAGTGATGGCGATAATGAATAAAGTGACGTGAAAACCAATATAAAACCAGTATATTGTTCCCGCTTCAGTTGGCGCATTTGCCATTGTTTGATCTGGATTTAACGCGCCTGAAGATGCTGCATCAGTTAGCAGGATGCTAGGGCTTAGAAAAGCAGTATTTAGGATGTTAATGCCGAATGTAATGCCAGAAAGGGTTGGCTGTGAGCGAAATGATATCATTGCCATTACGCTACAAAGCATGGCGATAAATACTCCGCCGATAGGTATAAATATTGATAATGCTGCAAAAACTAATGCAACAATAGCTAAAGCCTTCATGTTGTGTTTCCTTGTATTGTGATTAAGTTTTTGTATGTTAGATCAATCTAAAATCTAAAATACATCATAATTTTCTCACCTCTTTTTTTCCTTGTAAATAACGCATAGCACTAGCTTTGATCTCGCTCTTGTTATTATTTTCAAATAGAGATTATTTATATTTACCTTACTCCGGCACTTCGTCGTTTTTCACTTCTAGTTCTAGGCTGTTGGTGTAGCCGCTGTCCGTGATGTTATGGGTTACGCGGGTGAGGACCCACTGAGCTTGGTCTATTTGTGGTTTAAAACCTGTTACGGTAACGGGTATTTCAGGGAATAGTTCGGGGCGGCCTTTGGCCAGATTGATACTAAATTGTGCCACGCCTCTTTGTAATTTGTCCCATGCTGCGCGGGCGGCTCGTTCGGCGTTGCGCTTGCTGGCGTAAACATGGCGCAGGGTTTTTACATTTTCATCATCGCCTATGCGTAGCTCGTTGCTGTCGATGGTAACGTCGCTGGGGGTGGGCTCTTTGGGTTTATTTTTGCGTTTCACGGTCGCGGCTTGTTTTTTTGCTTTTTTGGGGTCTTGCCACATGGCTACTACGCCGCTGTATGCGTTGCGGTCGGCTATGCTAAAGCGATGGCTGTCACCAATTTGGCGCACTATGGTGCAATTGGGCAGGGGGGCACCGCTGGCGGTTTCGCTTTTACCTGCTTTGATAAAGAGCAGTTTTCCCTGCTTAACGGTGGCAATGGCGTCATAGTCTTTGGCGAGGCGACTTAAAAAGGCTGCGTCACTTTCGTTTTGTTGGTCAAGGTGGGGCAGTTGCTCATGTCCCCAGTTTGGTTCTACGGCCAGCGTTAGCTGATTGCGCTCAGCCAAAATGGCGAGAATATCGCTTAGGGTTTGCTCGTGATAACTCTGCTCACGTTGTTTATTGAGGCTGCCGCGCAGGTCGGCGGCTTTACCGCGTATACTTAGCACGTCGGGTGCGCCGCTGTGTTCTAGTTCGTCAATGGTGTAGGTGCCTTTGTTTACTAATGGCTCACCTTGCCAGCCCAGCCATACCTGCATAGTTGCGCCTTTACGTGGCATGGCCAGTTGACCGTCGGCATCATCTAGTTTGATGCTCACGGTGTCGGCTTCAAAGCCGCGATTGTCTTCTATGTCTAAGCTCATCAATCTTGGCTTAATGCGGGCACTGATGTCTTTACCGTCGATAGTAATACGATACGCAGGCGCGGTGAGCTCTGGTTTGCGGTTATTGTTTACGGTTGTGAAGCTCATAACTGCATGCCATTAATTAGATTTTTTGAACCTTGCCAGCCTAATAAGGCGCGTTCACGGTCATCGATGCGGGTAAGTTGCACGCTAAATTCAATGCGACGTGCGGCCCCGTCACTAAATAATTCGGCTTTGGTGGTGCTAATACCGTTGATTACAAACATACCGTGAAGACGACCCGGGCCATCTAGCAACGGATAGGCTTTGCCTGTTTCGGCCATTTCTTCTAGTTGTTTTAAGCTTGGCTCTCCTCCTGTTATTTCGGGTAAGAGTACGCCTGCGAGCTGTTTGGTTTGCTCGCCCACGCCTAAAAACTGATAAGACGGACGGGTGCCAATGCGGCTATTAGCTGCGTGGCGGTATTGCTTGTCGTCTTGCTCGGTTTGGTAAGGCAAGGTTTGGCGGCTAAATACAAAAAAGCCTAAGGTCATCATCATGGTTATTATTCCAAGTCGGTTAACCGGCCGCGATTACGTTGGGCCTGCTGCTGTTGGTGGTTTTCTATGGCGCGCTGCACGGCTTGTGCAATAGCGCGTTCGTCCATGCCCGGCGCAGCGTTTATCACAATGGCGCCAGCGGCTATGCTGATGCTGTAATCTTGGCTAACGCCAGTGCTTGATGTGGTGTGTGCTTGGCTAAGGCCTTGTGCCTGCTGTGCTTGCTCTTGGCCTTTAATTTGTGCCACGGCGGCTGATGTGTCGGGTATTTCGGCCGCAACAGGTAATGTGGCTAGCCCAAGGGTTAAGCCTGCTCCTGCAGTTTTTAGCTTCTTGGCCATGTTGGTTATTTGCTGCTCGGGGTCATGGTTCTTAGCAAGGCCAATTGCCAGTCCGGCCATGGTGTCATCACCAAACTGAGTGAACACTTTGGAGGGCGAACGAATGCCGAGTGTTTCTTTAAACCAGCTGGCTACCGATGAACCTGCACTGGTGATGGTTTCTTTCACGTCCTTTAGTTTGCCGGTGATACCGCCGACTAAGCCGCTAAAAATATCACTGCCAAACTGAGAAAATTGAGCTGGGAGTGTTTTAAAGTAGTCGCCGATCGTGTCCCAGTTGTTGATGATTAAACCAAGGGGTGACCAATTAAATAGGGTTTTAATACCTTCCCACGCGCCGACACAAAGGCTTTTAAGTATGTCCCAAAATCCTGTTAGCCAGCTTGAAACGGTGTCCCAGTTATTAATGATTAAACCAAGGGGGGACCAGTCAAATAGGAACTTTATTATTGCTAAGGCGCCCGAACACTCGCTTTGGATGAACGCCCAAAAGTCAGCTACCCAACCTTTAACCACGTCCCAGTTTTTATAGATGAGATAAGCGGCGCCAGCGATAGCGGCGATGGCTAACAGGATCCAGCCGACGGGGGTAGTGAGAATGGCCAGACCTAGCTTGATAAATGCTGCGCCTACCGCTTTTAGCATAGGTAATAGTGCAGGCATGGCTCTAATGCCGAGGATGCTGGTTGCATATTGCAGCATGGCGAATGGGCCAAGCAAGCCGGCAATGGTCATAGCAAGTGTTCCACCCGCAACGGCAAGGCCAGCGATCACTGCAAATACTTTTGATAAAGTGGCGACTAGCTCGGGGTTGTTATTTATCCAAATGCCTAAGCCGCGGATCATTTCAGTCACACTGCTGATTAGGTCGCGCAACGCGCCATCATTTACCATCGACATGCTAATGCCGACTTCTTCCCACGCCGATGACAGACTTTTTAGGTCGCCACCGAGGTTGTCACCACGGGTGGCGGCCATGCCTGCAGCTTCGCCTTTTGTATTATTTTTTAAATCGTCGGCTAATTTGTAGAGCCCGTCTAACCCTTGTTGATGTACCAGTTCTGCCATGCCTGAGCCAGCCTCGGTGCCAAAGATATCCTTTAGCAAGGCGGCGCGTTGTACGTTACCCATGCCTTTAGTTGCCTCAGCCACCTCTTTAATGAGATCGGGCATGTTTTTCATGTTGCCCTGAGCGTCGGCGGCTTGCAGGCCAATAGCCTGCATGGCTTTTGAACCGGCTTTGGCGGGCGAAGCAAATCGGTTCATCATAGCTCTTAATGTTGTACCGGCTTGCGACCCTTGAATACCAATGTTGCCGAGCATCCCCGCCATCGCGGCAGCTTCTTCTAGTGACAGATTCAGGCCTGATGCGGAGCCCATGTATTTCATGGTCTCGCCTAACATGGTCAAATCGACGTTGGCGCGAGCAGATACGCCAGATAGCACGTCGGCAATGCGGCCCATATTGCCTTCTACTTCAGGATCAATTTTGAATGCACCGCCGATATTAGAGGCAATGTCGGCAGTTTGGGCGAGGTCGGTGCCGTTGGCTAGGGCCATGTTTAGCACGTCTTTCATCGATGCGTGTATCGCTTCTGGCGTAAAACCTGCTCGAGCAAGAAAGGTTTGCCCTGCGCCTACATCGGTGGCACTAAATGAGGTGCTTGCCCCTAACTCTCGGGATTGGGAGGCTAGCTTTTTGTATCTATCATCATCTTTGGTTAGGCGGGATACAGCTTGTAGCTCGCTCATTTGTTCGCCATAGGCAATGCCGGGCGCGATTACTCGGGCCGCGCCATAGGCTGCAGCGGCACCACCGGCGGCAAATGTGGCCCCTTGCCCTGCCATTTGCCCTTGTAGCAGCCTTGTATTATCGAACCTCTGCCTAGCTTGTGCCATTCGCCGTTGCTGGGCATTGATGCGCTCTAACCTAGACCGTTGTTGATCTAATGCGCGGTTTGCTTCGCCAAGCTGTCGCGTTAAATCACGCTGATGCGAGCTTAGATTTCGGGTGTCTATTCCACTATCACGCAGCATGTGGCGGTGATTGCGCTGGGTTATTATGAGTTGTTCTTGTTGCTGCTTGAGCTTTTTCACTTGGCCTTGGGCGCGCTCAAATTCACGCACCATGGCTTTGGTGGGGTTTTGGGTTTGGGCTAGCTCACGGCCGAGTTGTTGCGCTTTGGTTTGTGCGCTGCTTAGTTCGTTCGAGGTAATCCCTAAACTGCGGGTTACCTTGCGATAACCGTCTATTTTACCAGCGGATTTATTCAGCTCTTTGATGTGTTTTTGGGTGTTGCTAACATCTGTGGCAGCGCGCCCCGCCGCTTTTTGAATGGATTTTAACGGGGCGGTAATTTTGTCTACCGCGGCAAGCAACACTTGCAGTTTGAGCTGACTGGCCATTGTTATTCTCTTTTGTTGATTCGTTTAAAGCAGTCAATGGCACGGGCATGCCAGTCGCTTAGCTCGTCCAATTCCATGGCCGCCATTTCTGACAGCGGCCAGTGAAATACGGCGGCTATTTCTGCAATTTGGTCATCTACGCAGGCAGGGAGGCCTCGTTGGGCTGGCTGTCCTTCATGCGCTTGGGTACTAAAAAACCTGCGACTTCACCGCCAAGCTGTACGAGATCCGCAGGGTCTAAGTTTTGTACTTCTTGTTCTGTCAGGGTTGGGTTACTGATGCGCGGTAATAATTTACCTAGGGCGTTAACGTCCATCTGCAAAATGTCGGTTAGGTTTAGGCCACGAAGCTCACCCGCTTTGGGTTTGCGTAGGGTGATGGTTGTTACGTCACCCCCTTTGCGGATCACTGGGGTGTCTAGCGTTATGGTGGCTGTGAATATTGGGTTAATCAGTGGGGTTGTTTGAGTCATTGTGATTACCTTATGGGTTAATTAAACCCCGCGGTTGCGGGGCATTTGGTTAAATTGGATTACAGGCCGATAGCACGACGATGGGCGGCCATCATGTCTTTACCGTTGACGATTTCGACCATGTTAACTACGTCAACTTCGACGAGGTTTTCGCCGTCTACGGTTTCCTTGTAGTAGACGTTGGTCATGTTCATGGTGACTTGAGTACTTTCTGCCGTTTTTTGTTCGCCAGCGTCGCGCTCGGTAAAGCGGCCGCGCTGGACAATTTCAACTGCGATGACTTCGCCGGTGTCGTCGCGCTGGTATGAGCCAGCAAAGCGCAGCATGACGCCGTCTACTTTTTCTTCTGACATTTTACGTAGCAATGCGGCTTCATATCCGCCGAACACAAACGAGGTTGCGAGGGCTTCATCGTCGAGGCCCATGTCGATATCGGCTGCGCCTGGCATGCCCGCGCCGCGATATTTTTCAAACTTGCGAGTGAGCTTGGCAGGGGTGTAAGACTCGGCAACGCCGACCCAGTTGTCACCGTCGATAAATACATTTAGGTGTTTTAGTTTTCTTGGTAGTGCCATGGTGGTTCCCTTTTATGCGTCGGCTACTGCAGCGGCAAAGTCGACGAGGTAACGGTCGGTAATGCGCTGACGGAAGGTTAGGTCTTCCAGTGGTGGCACTGGGGTGTAGTCGTAATCAATGTAAAGCTTGCCCGCTTTGAGTACGTCTTTGTCGTTGATTTCGGCATCAAACCACGCACTCGCGCCGACGATGTAACCTAATGAGGTTAACTCACGGAATTTGGCATTAATGCCTTCAATGATATCTTTGACTAAGGTGGGGGTGATGGGTTTGTCTACTGCCCACATGTGCGCATCGGCAATGGTGTCTGCTAACACTTGCGCGGTGCGGGTGTAGTTTTCAAACTGAAACAGGGGATCAGCTGAGCAAGTGCGCGAGCCCCAAAAACGAAAGCCACTGGATCGGATTAGCGTGGTGATGTCTTTTCCGTTTAGGTATCCCGCATCGGTGCTCGGGTCTTGTAGGTCCCAGTATACGTCTTGGGTAATACCTTCAACGCCGCTAACAGCAATGTTAGAAAGGGTTTTGTGCCAGCCCACTTCTTTGTCTATGCGGGCGCGAAGACCAAGGGCGCGGGCGGTTGCCCAAGTGGTTTCGGTGGCAGCTGTACCCACGTTGAAGCTAGTGAAGTCGGGCCAAATAACCATAATTTCACGGTCGCCAAAGTTTTCGCGGTAGGTGGTCACTTCTTCTTTGGTTTGGGCTTCAAAGGCTGAGATGTACGCAAAGGCACGCAGTTTTTTGGCAAGCACGCCAAGCGCGGTTGCAACAGGTAGTGAGTCGAGTCCCGGTACGCCCAAGATTCGAGGTTTTACGCCTAACTGCGCTTGTGCTGCTAGCAACGCCTGTAAACCGGTGTATTTACCTGCGGCAGTCACAGTGCCAATGATGGCGGCCGTGGTGGCTGCATCGTCTATTCCCGGTTGCACTCGCACCACTACTACCATGGTATTCACCTGATCTGAAATGGCTTTAAGTGCTTTTGATAATGTGCCGGCTACACCCGCCTTGCCAATCGCTTTTTGTGGGTTGGTGAGTAACACAGCTTGATCAAGAGGAAAGGCGAGTGGGTCGGCATCGTCTGCGGTGCATACCATGCCGATGATTGAGGTGGCAACGGTGCGAATAGTGCGCGTGCCCTCGTTTATTTCGATGACGCGGACGCCGTGGTGGTACTCCATTGCTTATCTCCAGTTCGAACGGATTAATATCTGGGATAGTTTGCCGAGCGGGCGCGCAGGGCGCGAGCGGGTGGGCGTGTACCGCTGGGTGGTACACAATAAAGAGCTGGCGGGGTTGGTTAGCGCCAGCTCTTTAATGGCGCAGGGTTATCCCGCTGGCCAAGGGTTTTCAGTCTGGATTGCTTCGCGTTCCGTTAGCGCCAATGTGAGCATGTCGTCAGCTGCTTGAGTTTCGCCCATCGCACGCTTCAGGATAGATTCATTGACTAGCGGATCTACTCGCACGCGGTAGGCTTCGCGGCGGGCTTGCTCCGTTCTCACTTGATCTGCTTCAAGATGCGCTATTGCTAATTGCTCACGCCATGAGTTGTAATCATCAAGCAACGACAAGTGATACTCGTCGGAGATAAGCTTCATCGCACTGTTGATGGGCACATCAATCGGCATGCGACCTATGATAAGTGGTGGCGTTTGGCGATGGTCCACGGCATCTACCACGAGTTGCTCATGGGGTAATTTAGGCCCGTGGCGCAAAGGTGCTTCTGTTGCTGGCCGACCATCTGCGGCATCGATATAGCATGCGGTTACGTGTTTCATTTGGATTTCCATCGGATTCCTTAATTAATAAAAACAAAAGGGGTTAGTGCTAAAGTTTCACTCTCCGAACTGCGCGAACACGGCGGGAGCTTGTCCTAATCGTGACGGCCTGCTCGCCATTTCTAAAATTCTGAAGCGATGTGTTGTTGGCATCAACCTCAGTGGAGGACCAGTAATATTCAGCGGCTAACGCATCTGCTCCGCCTTCTTTAAATGAATCAGCGGCGGTCTGCCCGGGAGATCCAACGGTATAGCCCTCGTTGGTTGGTTGTGCGCTGGCATTAGTGCCATACACTGCCCCGTCTCCACCGAAGCCGCTGTTGTATCTTGCTGAGGTGCTGTTTTCTGTGGTGCCCGGCTTAGCGTTGCGATAAATCAGCTCTAGTTCATCACGGCTAGGCAGGTACCAGTCTTTGTGACCGTTAAGTCCGCCGCCTGCGTTACAGTTATCTTCTACCCATTTTGCGGCTGGGAATAGCGTAATGCCTGCTGCTATTAGCGCGTTATGGTTGGCGCGGCCGTCCGCCAGTGTCATTGGTGGTTTGCTGGGTGTGTTCGTCACGGCAGTGTTGGCGTTACGCCATAAATGGGTGGTACCGTCCTTTTGGGAACTATCGCCTCCGCCATCTGAAACAATCAGCAGGTAACGCTCGCCGTCATAATCGGAAATAATTTCACCCATGACATAACCGCCGCCATAAGGCGCGCCGATGTCACTGCCGCTCGGTATAAATGACAGAGCAGACGTAAAGCTACTTGGTTCAGACCATGCTGACTCGCCATAAGTCTGGCCATGGTGTTGGCCTTCTATTGTGTACTGAATCCCCCCTTGCTGGATGATTCCTGCGGGTACTGTAATTTTGTCTAGTGTTGGGCTATTCAGCTGCTCCCATACCACCATACCTGCGGCATTTTTGATCCGCACCGATGTTCCCGTGTGCGTATCCGTGCCGCCAGTTACCGCAAAATCGGACAGTTCAATCACTGGCTGTTCGGGGACATCGATTGCTGCCGCTACTGGGCTGTTAATGGTCGGTGCCGCTACATACGTGGCCGCAGTGCCAAAGGTGGTGGGGGTTGACCACACTGAAAATTCCCCTTCTTCATTTTGGTCGCGGTAGCGCCAAGCAAATTGCTGGCTGATATCCAGTGCTGTAGTGATGGTGTGTTTTAGTCTTGGCACTTGTTCTAGCGGCGTTTCCTCTGCCTCATAAAGTGGGGCACTAAAGTCGCCACCGTTTGTGATAACTTGAAATTGTCGCTTGGCCTGTGGCACGCCGTAAAGCGGGTAGTAAGCGCCGCCAGTAAGTATGGGGGTGGTAGTTTGCCCTTGCGCACTCTCGCTGGGCGTTACATTTTTGGGGCGTCGAGTCACGCCGATGGGCAGATCGCTGACAATCGCTACTCGCTCTAACTCACCCGCTACGCTCACCCATTCAGTGCCTGCAGGTATGTCATAACCGCCGTTTGCGCGACGCGGCAGTGTTTGCCAGCTACTGCCGGTGAACTGTTTAACTTGCAGGGCTCCGCCAATAGCATGCAGCATGGCACCACGCTCGGTGTTGGTCAGCTGTGGGGAAAAGTAACTTGTTGGTGATTTTCTCGATAATGTGGCACCGGTTGCAACCGTGGACAGTAGTTGCTGGGTTAATACTACACGTTGTGCTGACAGCACTTTTTTCACGCGCACGCTTTGTACGTTTCCGGCGTCGTTCAAATAGTAGTGTTGGTTTTCCTTAATGCCTACAGTGCTTTCCATATCGATGGAATCATCGCCCGATACAGCGCTAACCACGTTGAATGATTCGGTATTTGATGTTCGCTCGGTGAAAACCTGCTGCGCGCCGTATTGCACCAGAGCTTCTAATTGGTCTGACAAGCTAACGGGGTCGGACCCGACAATCTCTAGCACTTGGTCTGTAACCGCTTGTACTTTTTCACGTAGCCAATGATCGTTTTCGATTAGTTGAAAATAAGGCACGTTCCACGTGGTGGGGTGGTCAACGGCCCGGGGTGCAACACCTTCAATCGCGTCATTGAATTTAGGGCTTTCGCTGGGCTGTAGGTATTCTTTATTTGGTTCGGTCATGTGTTGCTCCGTAGTTAAAACTGTAGTTCTAAGGTGGTTTCAAATTCAGTGCCATCGTCCAGCTCTTTGGGGCTGAATGTGCGGCGGGCAGCCATGTCGCCGTCTGAGTCAAAAAGACCAAGCTCTCTGATGGCTATACCATTTGCATCTTCACCGCGCAGCACTGTGATAATGCTGAGTAGTGGCCCTGTTGCTATAGCGCTGCTTACTGGTTGCATGTGCACTAAGTTGCGCAACGTATTTTCTGTGATGGGCGCGGGGGTGCCATCTGCTCCCCATGCAACGTGCGTAATGGCAGGCACAGACCCACCCATTGCCACTGCGGTGGCGACTTTTGTTCTAAATTTCTCGGTTGCAGGTATGGGTTCACTCATGCGTCAACTTCCTCTAAGTGGCGACCTCGGCGTATATAGCCGGTGGCAGTGGTGCCAATGCTGTTAATTTTGGCGCTGCCCAATTGGTGCGCCCCTAGTAATCTCTTTGGGCGTAAGTAGCCCAGTGTTATTTCTCCGAACCCTCTTTTTCCCTCAAGCCTGCGCTGGCCGTCTAGCAGGGATCCGATGTGGCCTTTACCGTCTAGCTGGCTAACTGAAAGTCTGCCTAACATTTTTAACTTTTTCTCGGTGTTGAAATTGATCGCCAGCCGCATGACAATGCGCGAGTGGGATGTGCCCCAGCTTTCTGGGAATGGCCGACCTGCTGGCTTAACGCCTAATAACATTCGGTGACCGGTTAGCGCTCTGGCCCCTTCGAGAATACTTGGCACATTGATGCCCGATAGCTCTCTGCATCCGAATAAAAGTCCGGCGCGATGTACCTTAAAACCAGCACAGCCGGTTAATGACATGCGTATTTTTTGCTGGCTGACGCGGTGTTTAATAATATTTTCCCAGCGCAGCCCCATGCGATAAATCAGCGCGACTAACTCACTGCGTAAAGGTGCGGCGCGTTCGACTCGCTTTCGTATTAGTTGTTGGTCGCGTTGAGTAAATGATGTATCGGACACATCAAAGCCAAGAGCGTACTGCGCCCAATGGCGAGTGGTCACCCGCAAGCTTACGGCGATGCCTAGCTGTCTTGACCCATCTAAAACCAAATCGCCGGTTAAAAATCTACCGCCAGCATGTTGCCAAGCGGCGATGGTGTTGGCATGTTCGATAACCTCGACGCCTTTGTAGCCAAGGGTTTCTAGCGCGCGTCTCACCGCCCACAGCGTGCCGCGCAGGCGACGAATAGGAATTGACTCTTTGGTTACGGCGCGGCGAGTCTGCTCTGACCAATCATCGCTCCAGTCTTCAACTCCCAGCGCCCAAGCTAACCACGGCAGTAAGTGCTCGGGGGTGTTGTCAGCGTCCCACAACTTATGCAGCGGTACGTTAACGCGACTAATTTCAGCACCGGTTTGAGCGAGCTTTTTCTCTAACGATGTTTTGCTTGGCGGCAGCAGGTCACTCATCCCGACGCCTTACGTTGACACTTTCGCAGTTTGGCGCTGCCGACTCGTCGGTGATGATGTTTTGAGTCGGTTGATTAAGTCGGACATAGTCCACGCCGGGGGCGTAAAGGGTGGCTTTTAATTTATCAATGATGATGCGGCCACCAAGTCGGTTTTGTTTGGTTATGTATTCAAGGGCGGCACTTAATGCGGCTTCTAGGACAGGGTTGCTATCGGGTCCATCGGCTATTTCAAGTTCGGCATCCAGTTGAAAACCTTCAAGTTGTGCAGCGGCCACTTGCACTGTGTCGTTTAGTGGGCGAACCTGCTCAGCTGTTAGCGCGTTTAGCACTGTTTCGATAAGATCAAGGGAGGCGGTTGCGCCTTCTTCTCTAGACAAAACATAAACCTGAATTAAGCCGGGTAATAGCCGTGTCGCAGATGCGTCTTTTACTAGCGGCGATGAGCTTAGCGCATAATATATATATGCCTCACGGCTGCCTGCGGTTGACCATGCATCATGAGCCAATAAGATACGACGAATATAGTCTTCATCACGTTCATAGATTGGTGGCTCTGGGGGCTCGGCGTTGGGATCCCCCTCAAATAACACTAAGCGAGGCGTTAGATAATAGGTAACGCCGATGTGATCTAGCTCTTCCCCAAAGGTGTAGGCCAGCATCAGCTTTCTTGCTCGCTCATTATGCAGTTGCCTGAGCATTAGCTCTCGATAGGCGTTTTCCTGCAACAGCTTAACCACGGGCTCTGATTCTAGCTCCAGTGTTTTTGCAATGTTTTCTTGCTCATTCGCGGGGTGAAGGCTGATAAAGTATGATTTTCTTTCCGCATAGATTGTCTCAAAACTCAGCGTTTCAATTGCGGTGGGAGCGGGCAGTTTAGTGATGTCTATTACGCTCATGATAACCTCACCGTTGCTGCTAGATTTTGACCGTTAACGACGCCGTGCACTGTTATTTCAGCTGCGCCAGCATCGCTCTTTGCTATGTCGATTTGCACCACATCAACTCTTGGCTCCCAAGCCAGCAATGCCATCACGGTTGCCGCCATCATTTTCATTCGCGTTGCACCGTTCTGCGGCTGGTCTATTAGTTCGGAAATGTGCGACCCGTATTCACGGCGCATGATTCGCGTGCCAATGGGGGTGGTAAGGATGTCGGCTATAGATTGGCGAATGTGGCTGAGATCGTTAATTTCACGGCCGTTGCCTCTGTTCATTCCTGACCACGTCATTTCATCACCTTTGTTTCTATTCCAGTTTCAATGTGGTTATGTCGCGTTACGTTTACTTCGTTATTGTTGAGCGTGCCGGCGATGTCTGCGCCACTCTTGCCGATAATCTTGCCCTGAACGGTATGGTTGCCTTTGGTCGTGACATTACCGGTGAAGAGCACCTCGGGGCAGTCAACAGTGACTAAGTGACTGGCCACAACGGTCGCAGTTTTAATGCCGGTCACATTAAGCGCACCCACTTCAGGGTCGTACTCAATCACTGCGCCGTCGGGGTAGAGGGTGCGATCTCGGGTTGGGTGATCGTCTGGCTCTTCAAATTCATCTTGGTAAATGGCTGGTAATACATATGCATTGGCTAGGTCGCCCGACAGCGACAGCAACATGACTTGTTCGCCCACGGTTGGGCGCCAAGATGTGCGCGCGCTGCCAGCCCGGCGGGTAAAAAATGGCCGCCAGTCGGTAATGTTTTCGCCTGTGCTTACTCTGCATTCGCTTTTGCGCACGTTGGTTACCGTGCCTAGTCGTAGCAAGTTATCAATGCGGCGGCGTAAATCTGCAATATGTTCATTCATGGGGCTAGTTTGCCCAGTGGTTTAGCGGGGGGCTATCTGGTGAGCGTGTACCGCTGGGCGGTACACTTCAAAAAAGTAGTTATGATTATTTAGCGAGGTGTCGAATGATGATGGTCTCAACGGTTTCAAGCTCACTGGCGGCGAACCCTAGCAGCTCACGCTCGGGGTATTTATACTGGGTACCGTTTTTGTTTACTCGGTCTCGTAGGCCGTATTGATGCACGCGAGCAATGGTGCTGGCAAAACCAACAAATCCTAGGCTTGCTGATTCCGGACTGCCTTTTGATTTTAACCAGCTGCTGCGCTGCAATTTACTAAACATGCGTAAGTTGCCTTGGCGTTTTCTTAATTGAGGTTGTGGTTTCTTGGCTTCAAAATTCGTGCCGCTTGGGGATTTGTTTTCACGGATCCGCTTTGCTTGACTCCCCCGAAGGCTGCGGGCTATTTCGACTGCTAAGCGGCGGCGTTCGGTGGTATTTAGGTTTGCAATTAATGCATCTAATCGGTCAATGATTGGCTGAAGTTCGGTGGTCATAAACTGCCCTCTGGCGTTGGAACTTGCTCACCATCTATGAACAGCTTCCACTCAAAACCGCTGTAGGGATCAAATAATGGCTCTGGCAGATGCTTTACTGTGCGCCCGCCTTCCACTGGTGTTACTAGCACTCGCTCGGTGATTGGAATGGTAATTTCTATATCGCTTTTTTTCTTGCTAATCAGCTCGGCGCGAAATTTAACGCCGTTCTGACGTTTGTCTGGATTGGTGAGCAACTCTGGCTGGTGCTTAGCCACCCACGCCATCAGTGGCACTATGAGGGTATCGGCATGCTCGGCATAATCAGTGGCTAAAATAATCACATCACACTGGTATTCAAAACTCAGATTTTGCCCCGCACCGGTGGCCACAATTTTACCTTGCTCGATAAATATTTGTAGGTTGCTGGGATTTCGCGCTAAGTGAGGTACGGCTGCTAGCAGCAGGGCGCGCAGCTCTTCGGGTTTGTTCATTGTCGCTCCTGGCACTGGATAATCATGTCTATTTGTGCGGCGCAGCTGGCCCATGCCGCCAGTATGTTCTCAATATCAGCGTTAAGGTCTTCATTTTTTGTCGGATGGCTGGCTGGTAGGGTGCAGGCTGTTACTTTGTTGCAGCCAAGATTTATAACCGTCGGCGCCGGTGATGGCGGGCCGCTGGCGCAGGCGGATAGCATCAGCAGGCAAAACAGACTCAGCCCATTTTTTAAAATCGTTGTTTTCACGCTTTAGCTTCTCCCATGTTTGGCGACCTTCACTGGCTAGGGCCTGCACTTGCTGTAAGGTTTTATTTAGTTCGGCGCTGTCTTGTGCATTGCGTAGGGCGTGAGTTTCTAACACGCTGATCACACTAGCTTGCTCTGTCACTGTGGCTTTAAGTACTACTTGCATTTTTCGCTCTGCGACCAACGTTTGATGTTGTCCCCACGTAACCGCGGTTAGCACTAACACCAACGCGGCAACGCCCAAAATAGCGAACAGTTTTATTTGCATGGCGCGGGGGTGTCTTTGGTATACACGTCAACAAATTGCGCATAGCTGCGCGATAGCTTGACGTCATATAGGTTTTCTTCAAACGCGGGGCCGTTGTAGATGCGAGCAAACGTGGCCCACTGACAATCGAGCATGGCTTGATGCAACTTCTTATCCGCTTTGATAAATCTCACTAAGGCGTCAAGTTGTGCACCTTCACTGCGCTGCATGTCTTGCACCATGTCCGTTACGCTGGCGTAACCCAATTGCTGCCAGTGAAAGCCCATAATTTGAAACATGCCCCAGCTGCATGCTTCTTGTGCCCAGTGTGGGTTGAGTGTTTTGGCACTGTTAAGGCGATGGTGCTCCGCCGAGCCACCTGCGTAGCCGCCGCGGCGCGGGTTGCATAAATTAGCATACTTGCTGGCCCAGTCTTTGGCTTGCTTGGGGTTGTCAGCTTTGGCTTGGCGGTGAAAAATGTGACGTTCATATAAGATGACGGGGCGCCCGTCTGGTAAGAATCCGCTGCCGGCGCTTTCCACTTCTGCGACTGCTGCGACTGCGGCAACGCTTACACCTAATGCTTTAGCGGCGCGCTCAAAGTCGGCTTTACTAATTCTGTTTGGGTTGTCTTGGGCGGTTAGGGCCGCCATGGTTCTGGGGCCTGCGATACCAATGGCTGATATGCCATGTTTGCGTTGAAATGCGATCACGGCATCTTTGGTTTTTTGGCCAAAGTCAGCGTCTAGCGCTAACTTTGGTTTGGCACCGGCGGCGTTTAGTTTCTGTTGCAGTTGGCGCACTGTGTCGCCTTTTGCTCCGATTCTCATTGGTGTACCTTTTTATTTTTGGCGCTCCAACATAGCAGTTGGCTCAGCTTTGATTGATAGCCTTGTGGCTTGAATAGATGCGCGATGTTTCCGCCGTGGCAAAACACGGCTAGCGTGAGGGCAACCTCTATAATTAAGTTAAAAACCGAGGGCGGTGGCTTCATGCCAAACAGTGCTTGAACTGCCTCAACAAATGCAGCACACATCAGCACATAGGCTAACCATGCAATCACGGGGCGGCGGCGACTACGTGTGCTAAATAACATGATGCGAAAGGCCAGCATCAGTAATGTGACAATGTGAATGGTTAGAATGATCATGGTTTTCGACCTTTTATGATGTCGACTAGCGAACTGCCGCTGTCTATTGTTTGCAACGCGCGCTGCAAAAACCGAACAGATATAGAGCTGGCGACAACTGCGCCGACTCCTTCGCTGATTTTTGCAACTCCGGGAATAATGGCGCTCATAATATCGGCGGCAAACTGGGCGCAGATAAACCCGCACGCCACTGAGCCGATAAATAAGATAAGTTTTTTTAGGGTGCTTTCTTCTTCATGGCTTAACACGAAGATGCCCGCCCCGGTGATGGCTCCAATGACTAACATTGGGTCAATGCCAAGTGCTGGCGCTGCAACGGCTGCGCCGGTGGTAGTAAGGGTGGCCACGGTGGCCGCTGTTGGTTCGCTCATTATTAGTCCCATAGTTGAATCATTTTGTTGTTTTGCTCGGGTGGCGCTATGTCGGGCAATTCGATAATTGTGCCTTGTGGCAACATTGGGCCAAGTTCAGCGAGCCCATGGTTTTGCTCTAGCACGGCTTCGGTTACTGCCGCGGTTCGGCCGTAATATCGCTGACAAATGGCGTCTAGCGTGTCGCCTTGCTGGGCGCGTATTTTCATATCAGTTCAACGGTGGTATGAGTGATGCCAATGATGGCACGTACGGCAAAGCGCGCATCGCGGCGTAGGTCGGTAACTGTTTGATCCAGTGATTCGGCGCGACCTTCACCATCTTTGGTGGTGTCGTAGTCGCGTAGGCGCTCAATTAGGTTGGCGCGGGCCAAGCAATACACGGCGCGCTTGTAGTGATGCACTAGCTGGCTTTCTCCGCCGATAATTTCGGCGGGAACGTCGGCTAAAGTTAGCTCTGCTTGCTCATTGCGATAGCCGACTAAGTCTTGATTTACTTGGGCTATTGCGGTTATCACTGCGTGTTTAAGGCGTGGCTCGGTTACATCGCCGTCGATGCGCATTACGTCGCGTGTAGCGGCGGTGTTGATGGCGGGCCAGAACGGGTGACTGGTTATGTCTTGTCCTTGCGCCTGCTCTGGGTTGTCAGGGAAAAACGTCATGCTCTGGCTCCTGAATGTGAATGGGCGGTGGTCGGGTGTTTGCTACGCAATCATGCTGCTAACACCCGAGCCGCCCAAGGGTTGCGGGTCACGCTCTGTTAACCGGCAGGCTGGGCCTGCGCAGGGTTGTTTTTTATGGCGCGCTCTACTTTTTCAAGTAGTTTTTTTACGCCAATTCGTTCATCTAGTTCGAGTGCTCGGGTGTAATGTTCTGCTGCTGCAGTTAGCTGTTCTTCACCTTCCATTGCCATGCCTATTGCCTTGTGCAGCTTGGCACGCACTTGATCAAACATGTCTTGATCTTGCGTTAGCTCGTAGGTGTCAAGCAGCAGCCCGGCGGGCACTTGCTCGACAGTTCCGGCGCGCTTCATGGCTACTTCGGCAATTTCTTCTGCAATCAGCGTGGCTGTTTTGCGCTCGAAACGGTCGGGTGCTTGCAAGTCATGGCCAATAGCGTATGCGGCAAGGCGCAGCGCTTCGGCAAAGTTGCCCGCGTCTATTTGCCACAGCAATACGGTCATTAATACGTCGTCTTGGCGGCCTGAGTTGCCGGTTATTACGCCATCAATGTAGGCCTGATATTCGGGCAGGTACTTAGCTTTAACCTCGGCTTTACGCTCAATGCTTTGCACTTTTTTTAATTCGCGGCGGTGCCCGGCTTGCAGCATCAGCATTAGCTCATACTGGTTGGCTGCTTTGTGGTCGAAGTGTTCGCCCTCTGCGCCTTGCTTGGCCGCCAGCACTCGCTGGCGGTGTTGTCTGATCAGGTTGCTCATGATGCCCCCGTTTAGCCTGCGACGATGGCGCGGCCAGCGAACTTGATGTTTTCAGCGATAACTACGCCTTCGTAATCCTCAATCACGTATGCATCATTTGATGATTCATAGTTTTCAATTTGGTCACGTTTAGGGTTGTCAATAATGGCGCGGCGACGAGCACCTTCTTGCCAGTAGATAGAGAGGTTATCTAGGCGGGTAATCATCAGTGATCCGGCAGGAAAATACGGCACGCGAATAGCAGGTAAACCGCCTACCATTTTACGAGCGCGGATCACGTCTAACGCGGCGGTTTCACTAGGTTTTTCTGCATGCTCTTCAATCATTGGCAGCATTTTATCGTTGAGTAAATCACGGCCCATAATCACGACTAAATCAGTATCATCTTGATACCAAGCTGGCAGGCCTTCTGCCACTAGGTTAGCGACCAGCGCGTCTAAGTTGGCAAAGTCGCCTTCGTTGGTACCGTCATTTTTATGGATTAGGATTTCGCCAGATGCCTGCACGCCTTCGCTGATTACTTGTTCTGGTGCGTCGGTGCGTACTTTGTGGATCCAGCCAATGTTCACATCTTGCAGCAATGGGTTGGCATCGCGGTCTGTTTCCGTGGCGGCGTTGGTGCCGTGAAATCCGATCATAATGCGGTCTAGTGCTTGGCGAACCAGCAGCGCATCACGAATGCGGGTGGCGAAGTCAGGAAACTTAGCCCACATGTCTAATTTGTTGTAACGCAGCGCGGTATCAAAATTGGTTTGCTTACATGCATACGAGATTTTTTGTAGGGCGCTTGGGTCGGTTGCTTGGCGGTCTTTGGTGTTGGTGTCGGTGCGGCCAGCAATGGTGGAGTTAATGCCAAGGCCGAGTTTTTCGCCCGTTTGCTCAGGCACGCCCACCATGTTAATCATTCCTAGAAAGGTTGAACTTTCTTGCAAGCGCGTTTCTAGTTTTTGCTGGGTAGTTGGGTCAACGCTAAATTTTTCAGCTGCGCTAGTAACGCCATTAAATGCCGCCACCTGTTTAGTAAAATCATTGTATTTAATTCGGGTTGTATTACGCATTTTTCTATCCTTTACAGAAAATCAGGAGTGGTTGCATTGCCGCCACTGGCGGGATTGCGGGGCGGGATTTGCTCTTCGTGGCTAAGTTGGTGTTCGAGCTGATTGAATTTTTCTTCTGCCGTTTTTTGCGCTGTAGTTAAGTCGTTGATGGTGCTTTCCAGCTCGATGATTTTGTTATTAAAGGTGGCGACTTGTTCAGTGCTTTCGGCGGTTTGTTCGGCGATGGAAAGCACTGCTTGAGAGACATCAGATAGGTCGGCTTTGTTTTTGTCTTTGGCTTGGTTCAGTAGAGCTTTAACGCGATTGAACAAGCTTGGGCCTTCTGGTTGTTCGCATTCTTCCCATTCAAGCTGCACTTCTTGGGCTGCGGTGAATAAATTGTCAGGGCGCAATTTGCGACTGGCTAACGGGTTTTGCTGGGCTCCGGCTGAGAAACTGAGCATTTCAGTGCTCAGACTGGCGGGCGAGTCAGTTACCGCAAGGCCGACCAAATAAGCTTCACCTGTCTTGGCAAAATTCGGGTCGATTTCAATAGAGGTATAAATCTTTTGGCGGTCTTTGTTCATTTTTACGAGATCGTTGGTCGGGTCAATTTGGGCAAATAGCGCCATTTTCCCATCCACTTCTTCGGCTTTTAGTGCGGTCACGTCGCCGTAGGCTTTGAAATCGCTATCGGCATATAGCCCGCGAATATGTTCTAACCACACGCGCGCGCCGTAGGTTGCTTGGTTAAAGTTGGCCGCGGCTTGCTCTATCCAGTTACGTTCGATTACTCGGCCGTCGGTGGTATCACCTTCGGTGGCAACTCGGAAAAACTTGCTTTTGTACTTGTTCTTGCTAGCCATCGGGTCGGCTCCTTTGATGAGGTTTTTGTTTTTGTGCAAACAGATGCTTATGGTCAATAGCTTGAGGTAAATGGTCAATGCGGTGGCTGTGTACCGTGGCGCGGTACACCTCAAACAAGGCGAGCCTTCGCGCGCGCGTCCGTAAGATGTGACGCATGATGACAGATGATGATTTAGACCCTAAGTTCCAAGCCCGTGCCTTGTATTGGCAGGGTTGGCGGCTGCGGCGTATTGCCGAAGTGCTTGACGTTCCTGAATCCACAATGGGGACGTGGAAAAAATCGGGCCAATGGGATAATGCCAAGCCGATTGACCGTGTGGACTCTACGTTGGAGTCGCGCATGATCCAGCTGATAAACAAAGACAGCAAAGATGGTAAAGACTTTAAAGAGATTGATTTACTGGGCCGGCAGCTTGAGCGCATTGCACGCATTAACAAATACAGTAACGGCGGGCATGAGGGCGACTTAAACCCGAAAGTAGCCAATCGCAACAAAGGACCGAAAAAACCGGTTGAGAAAAACGCGATTAGTGAAGAACAACAAAAACTATTGGTCGATGGCTTTAACAATGAGCTGTTTGATTATCAAAAGGGTTGGCATGAAGCGGGCATGATTCACCGGATCCGCAACATCCTAAAATCGCGACAAATTGGCGCGACCTATTATTTTGCCCGGGAGGCGTTTGTTGATGCGGTGATAACAGGTCGTAATCAGATTTTCCTGTCCGCATCTAAAGCACAAGCGCACGTTTTTAAACATTACATTTTGCAGTTTGCCCGTGATATTGCAGGTCTAGAATTGCGCGGTGATCCCATTATTTTACCCAATGGCGCTCACCTGTATTTTTTGGGTACCAACATGCGCACCGCGCAGAGTTACCACGGCAACTTGTATTTCGATGAGTATTTTTGGACGCATGGATTCCAGCAACTACGCAAAGTAGCATCAGGCATGGCAATGCACTCGCATTGGCGACAAACGTATATTTCAACACCGTCGAGTTTGACCCATGAAGCTTACCCGTATTGGAGCGGCGCACTGTTTAACAGGGGCCGAGCAAAAGCGGATCGTGTTGAGCTTGATTTGTCCCATTCACAACTGGCGAGCGGCCATGCAGGGGATGATGGTCAATGGCGCCAGATTGTTACTGTTGAAGATGCAGTGAAGGGCGGTTGTACGCTGTTTGATTTGTCGCAACTGCGCCGAGAATACAGCCCGGATGAATATCAAAACCTGCTGATGTGTGAATTCATTGACGATTCAATGTCGCTGTTCACTATGCAGATGATGCAAAAATGCATGGTTGATAGCTGGGAAGTTTGGGAAGACTACCGACCATTTGCGCCACGACCAGTGGGAAATCGCGAAGTATGGATCGGTTATGACCCAGCCAAAGGTGGTCAAGGTGATAGCGCCGGTTGTGTGGTGGTATTGCCATCAATGGTGCCCGGTGGCAAGCATCGCATTATTGAAAAGCATCAATGGAAAGGCATGGACTTTAAGGCGCAATCTGACGCAATCAAAAAGATGACCGAGCGTTACAACGTGACCTATATCGGTATTGATATTACCGGTATTGGTGAAGGTGTTTACCAGTTGGTTAAAGCGTTTTTCCCCCATGTGACTACATTCCAATATTCTCCTGTGGTGAAAGGGCGACTGGTTCTTAAAGCTTACGACGTGATTAGTAAGGGGCGTCTTGAGTTTGATGCGGGCTGGAATGATATGGCTGCGGCATTTATGGCTATTCGCAAAACATTAACCGCGAGCGGACGGGCGCCAACTTATGAGGCCAGCCGCTCCGATGAAATCAGTCATGCCGATATTGCGTGGGCTACCATGCACGCGCTACAACATGAACCACTAGATGGCGGCAGTGTCGTTAATTCTGGTGCAATGGAGTTTTTCTAATGTCTACTGAACTATCGGCCACACAGCTGGCTACGACCGAGCAACCACGAGCCGAGGCTTTCACGTTTGGTGAGCCCATGCCCGTGCTGAGCCAACGCGAAATATTTGATTACCTTGAAGCGATGAATAACGGCAAGTGGTACGAGCCGCCATTGTCTTTGGATGGACTAGCAAAGCTTTACCGCGCAGCGGTTCACCATGGCTCAGCTATTCAGGTTAAGCGTAACATTTTACGCAGTTGCTTTATTCCGCATCCTAAGTTGAGCCTTGCTGAATTTAGTAGCATTGCCATGGATTATCTTATTTTCGGTAACTGCTACATTGAGCAAATAAAGAACCGGCTGAAAGCGCCAATCAGATATCAGCGCGCTGCCGCCAAATTTTGTCGCCGCGGTGTTGAACCGGGTTCATTTTGGTGGGTCCCTAACTATTCTGAATCATTGGAGTTTGCAGCGGGTAGTGTATTTCAAGTGATGGAGTCGGATATTAGCCAAGAGATTTACGGCATCCCCGATTATGTTGCCAGCATGAATAGCTCGTTACTGAATGAGTCGGCCACACTGTTCCGTCGTCGTTACTACGAGAATGGTAGTCATGCGGGGTTTATCATGTACATGACCGATACACTACAAAAAGAAGATGACATCAAAGACTTGCGCAAAGCGCTGAAGGATAGCAAAGGGCCGGGCAATTTTCGCAACCTGCTAATGTATTCGCCGGGCGGCAGCAAGGACGGTATAAAAATAATCCCGATTGCTGAGGTGGCAGCTAAAGATGAGTTTCTTAGCATGAAGAACGTGACCCGTGATGATCAACTGGCAGCGCACCGAGTGCCGCCGCAGCTAATGGGTGTTATGCCCGGCAACATCGGTGGCTTTGGCGATGTAGAAAAAGCGGCGCAAGTGTTTGACTGCAATGAAATGGAAAGCCTGCGCGCCACGTTCAAAACAATCAACGACTGGGCGGGTGAAGAGATTATTAAGTTCAACCCCTACGCCTTAGCGGTAGTCCCAGCCACTTCGGGGCTGGTTTAACTAGCCCAATCCCCCGCGTTAATAGACCAGCCAAGTGCTGGTCTTTTTTTTGCCTAGCATTCCTTTGGCTACAAAGAATATCACTCCTATCACCCAGCGCGCGCCGTTGAGACCCCGCCACGCCTGCGGGCTTTATCCAATGAAAATAACGAGATCCAAGATCCCTATTAGATCCTTTCCAGCACTGGGGCTGCGCATGGAAAAGTCCCCTCTAATAATAACGGGTAATAACGGGCGAAAACGTAATAATCTAGCTGATACTGCTGCCGAAGGATAATACTTTAAAGCACTCATATTTGGGTCTCGTAGTGGCATGATTGATTTTTTTGAACAAAAAATAGCTTGCACCAGTGTGATCTGGTGGTAATGTTTGATCTAAATTTGACAGCGCATAAGAACCGCCATCAACGCGCTGTCGCATAACATTATTAATCACCGTTTTGTCGGAATATAATAGAGAAGCCACAACAGAATCGGCAGGCTACTGTATTAACTAAGATAAAAATGATGTAAATATAGTGGATATGTTTTATACGCCGTTTTGGGGTGTTTTATCACCCCATCATGGGATCTAATAAGCTTTTAAATTTACTCGGAGTATATCTTGAATTTCGTTGAAATAACTGAATGGCTTAAGTCAACAATTCCTGGGATTATAATTTTGGGTGCTATAGGTAGTATTGCTGGCACTTTTATTTTATGGTTTACGATAAAGCTATTTAAAGAATTATTTAGATTGCTTAATCTTTTTATGAATCGATTTGTTGGAGAAAAACTAGCAAAATTATTTATTAGTTACATGCGGGTTTATTTTAAAGCTAGAGCAATTTTCTATCAGCTAACAACTAAAAAAAGTAAATTACAATTACAGATTTTGTATCAAAAAACACTCGCAGATAGAAATTTAATTATTATTATTGCGTTCATCATGCTTTTAATAACATCTTTGGTCTTTATTTTTACTGGCACTACGTATCCTAAAACTTCGGTTTCTCTTGTGGCACTAACGATCATATTTGTACACGATTCTATTTTCATGGCTCATTGGGTTAGAAAGATGAGTTACCATTTTTATGGTCGTGAAGAAGATATAGCCAAAAATACATACGCAGACGAGGATGCGGTGTTACTAGGATGACTCTTTTATGGCCATCCCAAGCAAAGTCATCTGAAAAGTAAATTTAACAAGGCGTTTAAACGAAACTAAAACAGTTGGTTAAGTTTCGCTACACATTATAACCAACAATTTTAGTCCGATTAACGCGGCGTTAGGATTTCTATGAGGGGCATCAATTATGGTAATTGAATATTTAACCGGTATTTTGATTTTTGTAACAACAATATACGTGTATTTGACACATAAAATGGCTAAAGCAACAGAATCATCAGTTCAGGCGATCAAAGATCAATCTGAAGCTATGTATAGACCTTATGTAATCGTTGAGCCTTTTGTTCGTATTAATACACCGTTTATTTGCCTTCGTATTAAAAATACAGGTCAAACACCTGCTTTGAACTTAACTTTAAAAATTGACCGAGATTTTTATCAGTTTTCAAAAAAAGATAAGAATTTTAAAGATTTCGATGCTTTTAATACACAAATTGATAGTCTTCCGCCAAATGCAGAATTGTTGTTTGTTTTAGCACAAGGCTGGGTGATTTTAGGTGATAAAGCAGATCCCAAAATAACACCAAAACAGTTTGAAATTCTATCGGAGTATCAATATCAAAATAAATCTGTGAGTGAAAATCATAAAATTGATTTAAGACCATATGGAGCGAGTGAAGGTGCAAAAGATTTAGTAGCCGAAGAACTTGAAAAAATCAGAAAGATTCTTGAAAAAAAATCCTAATAAGTTGCTTAAATAGAAATAAAACAGTGGGTTACGTTTCGCTCCACATTACAACCCACAATTTTAGTCCGCTTAGCAAGGCGTAGAGGCTGTAGAATTACTCAATTTTAACAAAAACAAGCGTGATTTAAGGGTTGTAAATACATTAGCAAGGTCGTTTTAATGGCTTAGAATGCGATACAGAGATTCAAAAAATCACTAAATTTTATTCAAAGAGAAATTCTACAGGCTCGTTAGAGTACTTTCTGGTTCAGGTGTATTAATTACTTTTCAATAAAGATGCATTAAAATGTCAAAAATAACCAAAAATCAGCATTTTGTACCTCAATTCTTATTAAAGAATTTTATGTCTTCAAATGAAGTGGTCAATATTTATGATTCAACTAGAGGGAAATTAAGACCTCCAACTAGCGTTAACCGCGTTTTAGCTGAGAATTATTTTTATGATAAAGATAATTCGGTAGAACATTTTTTACGGGATAAGGTTGAGGGGCCGGCTTCATTAGTTATAAAGCAGTTTTCACCTAAACATGAAGAGCAAGCAGTTTCTTTAAATAAAAAGTCAAAAATAGACGTTCTTAGATTTCTCACGGTACAACTAAATAGAACTCCAAGAGCATTTAATGATTCGTTAGAGAATATCGACAAATTTTTTGATGTGCTGTTAAAAGAAATTGGAGGGTTAAATAACTTTGAAGAGAGCGTTATAAACAGCGTTAAATTTAAACTTAATGATCCAAAAGATATTTTGCGTATGCAAACTGTTGAAGCAGCTTTGAACTGGCCTTTAATTGATGATCTTGAGTGGCACTTTATTATCAACAATACTCATACAGACTTTATTATATCTGACCATCCTGTTGTACATTATAATTGGTATTTGCGAGATTCCACAAAAATAGATTACACAGCTATTATAAATCGCGGTGTTCAAATTTTTCTACCTATTTCGCCAATTGTCACTCTTTGTTTATATGATAATAAGGTTTATAAACTAGGTAAAAAAGATTGCTCTTACACCGAAGTAAATAACGAATCAGATATTGATATATTAAATGATTTGCAGTTCAGAAGTAGAAATTCTTTTATTGTATTTGGTGATACAGCTCAATCGGAATATGTTAGTAATAAATGCCAATTGATTCCTCAAAATAGTATGTTTAACAAATTTTCAGAATCAACCCCTCCAGTTGAAGCAGGAATTGGAAAGCTAAAATCTACACAGATGCAATGGAGAGAGCAATTCACAATAAATAAGTGGATTTCATTCTGTAAAATAAAAAATAAACTACGAAGAAAACAGCCCCTTGATAACTATGTAAGAAGGCCTGATATTGTGCAGGAGCATAGATGCTTTATAGATAAAATGAGGGATAGGAGACAGCGTACTCTAACAATGCAATTAAACGGAGCTAAAACAGTTGGTTAGGTTCCACTTTTCTCCACATTATAACCAATAATTTTAGTCCGCTTATAGCGGTGTTGAGGCTGTAGAATTTCTCTTTTTTTAATAAAAACAGCCTGTTTTATGGGTTCCAAATGCATTATCTATTGCTTAAAAGCGTTTAGGATTGATTGCAGGGCCCCGTTTTTTAGTTAAATCTGGCAGTTGGAGTCATTCTACTGTCTCGTTGAGGCTGAAGAATTTTTATTTTTTTAGCAAAATATCTAGTCTTAAGGGGCCAAATGTATTACCCAATGTCTTAAAATGCTTAGAGTTAATTTTAAGTTTTCGCTTTTAACTAAATTTGGGTATAAGAGTTATTCAACCGCCTCGTTAGGCACTGGGAGGAGTCGTGGTACACGATTACATGTATGTTTTTGAATGTGATTACGGATCTCGCGTAAATGAGCGAGACTTTATTAAGGAAATACTAAGAAATTTCGACAAAGACTATGCCACAATGGTTGGCGTGGTTGTCAATAATAACCCTTATTGCTTGTCATTTCACGTTGCTGTCAATCTGCAAGGTGACGCCGTAAAATTTGAATCATGGCTTAGGGATAATTATCCTGACAAGATTAAGCGTCATAACATATTTCTAAGTGATACTTTTTTATATAATGTTATGACATTCATAGATGAAGAGATGGTTGACCTTGCTTTAACCCGAGAAGGTGGTGATGCTCCATTTCTTTGGCCCGAGAGAGACTATTTTGAAGAAAATAACCCTCAGTATGTATGTATGAAAAGTAATGAATCTAGAGTTTTTATCAGTCACTCATCAAAAGACAAAGATTTGATTGTTAATCCGCTGAATTCATATTTTCAGGCGAATGATATAGCGACATGGCTTGATAGCTATGAAATAGATTATGGCGATAATATTTATTTAAAAGTAAATGAAGGAATTGAAAAATCCGACGTTGGTCTATTCGTTTTGACTGATAACTTCTTTGACAGCGAAAGTGGTTGGCCCCTATCAGAGTTCTCAACATTCTTCATGGAAATGATGAAGTCTAACAAAAAAGTATTAATGATTAATGCTGGCGTTTCACCAGAAAACATGCATGCAATGATGAAGTCATATAAATATCTAATATGGAATGACAGCTCTGCAATGCCAGAAATTGCTAATGCTGTAAAAAAAGTATTAAGTGTTTGACATATAGCTGAAGCACTACAGTCTGAACTCCACTTGTTTGGTGTCGTTCGCTAGCGGTCTCAAATTAATACCAAACAAGTTCCTTCCAGGCTGCGGATGAAGTAGGGGGTTGAGGCTGTAGAATTTCTCTTTCTAAGACAAAATTACCTGTTTCATGGTTTTCAAAGTATTACCTAATACTTTGAAAGTGCTTCGAGTTAATTGCTGGGCCCGCTTTTTAGTCAAACCTGGCTGTTGGAGTTATTCTAAAGCCTCATTTTGTGATTAAGGGAGTACCTATGGATTTTTTTTCAAGTAGTAGTGTTGTAACTGTCGCCTCTTTATTGGGGGCGTTTTTTGTTGGCTGGCTTGCTGCAACAGATAAAAATAGAAATGAGCTTTATAAAAGAAAACTAGACGCACTTGAAGAAATTCTAGATTCTGCGCAAGGTCTAATAATGTTAGTTGTTGTATCAGATTTTACTAAAAGTGATGCTCAATATGAGCTCTTAACAAACGCGAGAATTGCACTTTTTCAGTGTAACCTTTCCAATTCACTATATATATCAAGAGAAACTGAAAAGTGTATTCTGGAAGTTTATAGCTTAAGTGAAAAGTCCGATCCTGAACATGCTTTTAATATGTTTCGTGATTTGATTAAACAAATAGCTAAAGACTTAGATATCGACAAATATTCAACAATGTCTAGTATGGCACTTGGAGACTTCTTGAAGCTTTATAAAGTTGGACAACCCAAAGCCATCATTAAATCATAAAAATCAGATAATCGGGTAGTCGAAGGGGATCTATCCTTCAACTCTCCAGACTACCCATTATGTATGCCCAAATGGGCGGTTCAACCTCCGTTATGAATCTTTATTCAAATCTCCTTCAGCGATATCAGACCTTGAACAGCTAGGAAATTCTCCTCAGACAACCGCTAGGCCTTAATTGATTTTGTGTTATGCGAAACTAACTTAAAATATTTTATAATTACTTCTATGCAACACAATAAATAACACATTGGTTTATATTGTTGATTTAATTTGTTTTTATGGTGTTATTCACACATATCACAATTAATACACTGGTCAGTAATGAGTAACGCCATATCAGTTACTTATCCTATTTTTTATTCAATTCACGCGTTTGTATGCCTATTGGGCTCGAACTATTACGCATGTGGTATATACAGCATAAAAAGCAAGTATACACCTTTGCCAGTTGTGGTGCTGCACTATCATGGTCTGAATATTTAGATGGCTGTCCAGTATTCTTGCTGTTGATTATCGGTTTCGGCAATTAAACGGTCGGTTAGCCAAATAAACTCGGTGGCGGTGGTTTGTTGTTAGGCTATCGCTATCGAGTTTTCTAGTTATTCAAAAATTGTAAAAAGATGTGGGGATAAGAATAGTTTGACTGCCTTAGTTTAAATATACCTAACTAGGGATAGAAAAAGAGTAACTTGTCTAACTGGCGTAATTCACTGTTAGTTAGGCTTTGCTTTATTTCAAGTTCGGTTTTATCAGGGATGTATTTATTTAAGCGTTCTCGGACTCTTAATGGGTCTAGTTTCTTGTCTAAGGAGGCTAGTTCCTGTTTCAACTTTTCAATGTTTTCAGGCTGCATTATTACTTTTGATAGCGTGATAAGGTCAGCTTCAGCTTCAGCTCTGTCATATTTCTCATCTTCAGGTATGTAAAGGAAATAAAATGCCAGCTCTGCAATATGTCTTGGGGATTCAAATTCGTCTAAGCAAAAAAACACAGAGCCATTTTCAAGTATTGAGAAAATCTCATGCTCTTTTTCGTATAAACATAGTGATGCAACAATATCACAGCCTTTTTTTATCGTAAATTCATACCAAAGCAATACCTCAGAGATTCTCAGCTTAATTTTTGCTGTTGTTTTTTCAGGAAAGTAGCAATTGAAGAATTCCCAAAATAGTCGCGAAACCGCTTGAGTATCAAAATCTTCTAATCCGATAAAATAAGATGTTTTACTCTTAGATCTAATAGGCTTAAGTAAAAATGCTATTTCATTTCTAGAAGAACTCTTATAATGATTTATGTACGATATTTGTGGGTTGTCAGTAAGTAATTGTTTGAAATCATTTTCGTCTTCTGACTCGTAGAAAAATACCATTGGCTTTCTCCATTTATTTAGTTTCTTTGAGAGGAGGTAGTCCTCTAAGAGTACGAATCTCAGGATCTAGAACTATCTGGCTGTAATAATGATGTTTATCCTTATTACTATAGCGATCAGCGGTAAGTACGTCTCCTCCCCAGCCAAAGTCTACTCCCGTTAAGGATGGATCATCTTTTGGTACACCTAGATGAAAATGATCCCACTCTTCTCCGGTGTGCTCGACGATCACCCGTGAGCCATCTTCAGTTTCATACTGCCTGTAGGTACCCCATGTGCCTTTATCCGTCGAATACAAATAACCATCATGCCCTCTTCGGTAGACATCATTGCCGACCTCCCATTGTGCATCTGGCGGTGTGTCTATATCAATGTTTGCTTTTTCAAAAATAGCGGCCTCAGCTTCCGCCCTTGTTTCAAACTCTCTATTACTTGTTGGTTTAGGACGGCATCTTCCGGCATTGCCAGGTTTTTTCGCCAACCCCAACGGATCAACCCATCCAGTCGGATTGGGCACGTATTGGTAGTTATTCAAGCCACCTGCAAGTCCTATCGGGTCTAGGGTTAAAAACGCCGCAGTGTTGGGGTTGTAGTAACGATGGCGGTTGTAGTGCAGGCCGGTTTCTGCATCATAATATTGCCCTTGAAATCTAAGAGGGCTGTGCACTTGTTCGATTTCTTGTTTGAGTACGTTACCGTAGGCGCGATAGTGGACGCTCCAAACGGTATTGCCTTGTTGGTCGGTGATTTCTTGTGGCGTGCCTAAATGGTCAAGTTGGTAATAGAAAACTTGCACAGGGGCTTCACTGGCATTGGCTTCGCCTTTAATCAGCGCTAAGGGTTTAAAGCTGCCGGGCTCGTAAAGGTAGCTTTGGTAATGCTGTTGATTATCGCTTTCGGCAATTAGGCGGTCGGCTTGCCAAATAAACTCGGTGGTGGTGGTTTGTTGTGTTTGGTCTGTTACCGACTTTTCGAAACGTCTACCAAAAGCATCGTATTGATAATGGGTAGTGGTGCCATTGGGCATCTCGGCTTTAATTAAGCGATGTTGACAGTCGTAATGATAGTGGGTGACAAGCTGTTGGCCTTTACCGCGTTTTTCTTTTACTAGGTTACCAAACTCATCGTATTCAAAATGGCAATCACCTTGAAAGGCCAAACGGTTATGTTTGACTTGCGCGCTAGATAGGGCCGGGCCAGTGCTTTTACCTAAGGTTTGTGACAGCAGGTGACCGGCGGGGTCGTGCTGAAAATTCTCGTCGATGTTGCAGTGATGAAAAAGGATGAATACCCAGATGTGTTTGGGTTGATATCTGATTAGTCAAGTTGAGGCTGGTGAAAGGTTACGAAAGATCCGGATGGAGTGAGTCATTTGGCTGCGTTTAACCGAGCTGCACTCAACGCGATAAAGCAGGATATTAGCGAAAAAGATAGCTTGGCAGCCAAGCGTAGAAAGTCAGGTTGGTCCGGCGAATATCGTTCAAAGATTATATTTGGTTAAAAATTGAACAAGATGGAATCCCGCCCTGATAGGTTTCCAACGTTTCTTCCACTCTAACAGGCATGTGATGTTTTTTGATTTTTCCATGCAGGATATCCTGAATAATAGATTGCAATAAATTATACTTTTAGCTACGGTTATTGTTCGGGGAGATTACCACCAAAGCCAACGCCATTTTTTGATGTATCTTTTTTGGTAAAAGTGGTGGTTCCCCCGCAATCCTAGCAAAGTTATTTACAAGCTCTAACTTTCTCCTCTTTGCCATTTAGGAATCAAGTTTTGTTCCATAAATGACCATGATAGGAAATTGGGATTGCCTTGCCATCCATTATCTTGATCAAATATATATCCAGTGTTTCGATGTTGGTACGCAAAATATGTGGTGCAATTTTCACCTATTATTAACCAGCAACGTTTGTCCGTAAAACAAGTTGCGTCAATAAACTCTTCTAGGTTCTCACCTAAATAGCTAAGTTCATCTCCAGCGTGATAGAAGCGGCCATTCTTATCTATTACTATTGTTCCTGGGTATTCACTCATATGCCCAATCGGATAAAACCTCAGCGTCAACCCTGTATCTTCAAGATGCTCAGCAATATCTTCTTCGAAGTCAATCAAGTATTTCGAATGAACATGAAATCTTCTATCATATTTTTGGTCTTGGGTTTTTATTGTTAGCTCTCCTATATTTTCTGCAATATCCTTAACTTTACTCGGTATATCATCACCTTTTAGATGTTCTGGGAGTGTGACTTTTCTTTTTTTTGTCCAGCCAGAAAGATATAAAATATCTTTGGCGTCACTTATTTTCTCATTTTTATTGTTTGGCATATCTATATTCCTTTATTGATTCTGGGCGCCATCTTTAACGCCTAGTAAAATCAGAGCGGGTAAACATGATGGGCAAGCTGGCTTCAGTGAACCCAGTTTAACATCAGCAGAGATGCTTACTGCACCATTTAAATCTGCGCCAGCAGCTTTGGCTTTTGACAGGGCGGATACCTCAGCACATTTACCATGAGTTGGTCTTGTTTGTAGATTCTTGTCGATATTATTATAGGCATCTGAGACAGCTGGGTCAGCATGGCTTAACGGGGAGTCATAGTTAGGGTGACCTTTTCTTGTGCTATATCCTTCAAAAACTTGGCCATCTCGAGTTACAATTACATCCACCGCCCCTGGTTTTTTAGCACCTTCGGCTGGCTTCATCGCGTCCCACTCACTATTGACTTTATGTGCATAATCTTGTGCTCGCTGCTTTCCAAGTGCTCGCATTTCTGCATCTGACAACTTTCGCCCTTGACCACAACAATCTCCATCCCCTTTTCTCACTGCCAACCCCAACGGATCAACCCATCCAGTCGGATTCGGTACATATTGGTAGTTGTTTAAGCCGCCGGCTAAGCCAATTGGGTCTAGGGTTAAAAACGCCGCGGTGCTGGGGTTGTAGTAACGATGGCGGTTGTAGTGTAGACCGGTTTCTGCATCATAATATTGCCCTTGAAATCTAAGTGGGCTGTGCACTTCTTCGATTTCTTGTTTCAGTACATTACCGTAGGCGCGATAGTGTACGCTCCAAACGGTATTGCCTTGTGGGTCGGTGATTTCTTGTGGCGTGCCTAAGTGGTCAAGTTGGTAATAGTAAACTTGTACTGGGTCTGCACTGACATTGGCTTCGCCTTTAATCAGCGC
>NZ_JAUOPX010000090.1:0-2206 GCF_030547455.1 Motilimonas sp. 1_MG-2023
GATTCTGGGCAAATAAGCTGCTTGCGCGGTAGTGTCATAACCTTTATCCAGCTTGATAGATGGTCACTTAACTATGGCGCAAGATGTGATAGGCTTCAAATTTAGGAGGGTGTCCTGTCTTTTGTCTCCTGTCTTTTTCTGTCTTTTTCTGTCTTTTTATGTTTCGTTTGTAATTACCGTCTTTGTGACTTTTCTGCATTCTAGGCTTTTAACTACTACAGGCATAGCTATTTGAAAAGATCCTTCACCATTAACCTCGTCTATGGCATTTTTTACAAACGAAGTCATTTCATTTTTTAATGATAATCCTTTTTTAATTGTGTCTTTGGCAGTTTTTTGTGCCATTTCGTTAAATCTAGCACTCATTCCTATTACAGCGACTTCGCCTTCCTTAATTCTTTCACTTTCAACAAAAACTTCACACATGCCATCGGTATTTACACGCCAATTCATTTTATATTTAACTAAAAGATCGGAGCCTGTTGAGGGGCAATTTACACAAAGAATAAACTCTGTGTACATTTCCCTTAATGAATTTTCATCTAACTTATACTTTTGAGCTGAGCTTAATGCCTTATTTATCGAATGTTCAACAACTTCAGCAATGTATTCCGCAGTCAAAATACCGTGATAATGCTTTTCAGGAATAAACATATCATTGCCATACACTGAGCTATGACCATTCCGTATTAGGTTATTAGGATCGCACCTTTTTTTTACGACATACTTACCATCGGTTTGAAAGTCTCCACTTTGAAAATCAACTCTTAGTGTTGCCAAATGATTAGATATTAAATCAATCACATGCTGTGCTGTTAAGGTACTCCCAGCGAAAGCAACGAAACATTCAAAGTCCAAAAACACACTATTATATGACTTGAAATTTTCCCCAATAAAATAGGGTTGCCACAGCTTAACAGGTATTTCTTTAATTTTTTTAAACCCAGATAACAAAGGAGAATGCCCGTTCGAACTAAAGCTTGTAATGATACTGTCAGCTACTGCGAATAGCCCTTCAGACCTTACCCCTTTATTTTCTTTAGGATTATCTATTTTTCGCCATGGGTTTTCTTCAAAATTATATCCAGCTATAACTAATGTCATCGATACCTCTTAGAAACATAACAGCTTATTGGATCCCATAATGGGGTGATAAAACGGCCCAAAACGGCGGCTAAAACATACTCTCAATATTTACACTATTTTTTATCTAATGTAAACAAATACTTACAGTTCGATAGACTAATTGGACACCCTCTTAAATACTGACCAACTTCCCTCACAAAATGAACCTAAAGGACTGTCAAAAAAGCCGCTTCAGTTTATGACAAGCGATGCGAGCAAGCACCTAAGCGTTCAACATAAGCGAACAAATGTATATTATCTGAAATATCGGCGCACCAAAACCTACTCATTCAAAGCATTTGATATCAAACGATAAATTAATGAATATGGCTTAGCCGTAACCACTCAGTTGGTGGCAAGCAACCTGACCGCGAGACCAACAATGGCCCGCTAACTCACTGTGATGAGTCAATGCCTCCCAGCTACCTGCTGCACTGCCAAAGCTGCGGCTAAAATCTTTCACCAAATGTAACCAGGTTTCTTGTTCAATGCCCAAGCTTTGCAACAGCTTAGGTTGGGTGGCGGGGATAAAACCGCGCTTATCATCACGAATGGCGCGACCCGTCCAGTCAACAAGGTGTAAATATTCTTCGAAATAGTAAGGGATTTCGGTGGGTTGCTGTGTGTCGAATTGCCTTTCAAATGGCAGTAATTGGGTTTTGTTTGGGCTGCTTTCCGCGTTGTGATAATTGGCATGCCATTGCTGTAGACGTGCTTGTATTGAAGTGAACTCTTGCTCTTCAACAGTTTGACACATACCTGCGCGAATCGGGTTTAGGTCGACATAGGCCATACAAGTCAGCAGCGCTTTTTCATCAAGTAACGCTTGGCTTTTAAAGCGGCTTTCCCAGAAGTGGCCCTTACAGCCGTCTTCTTTATTGGCCTTGCGTGCGATATCTTCATTAAGGCAGCGCATAAACCAGCTGATGTCCGTCAGTCTGCCACGCCATTTGGCAATACACTCACTAACCACCACCTTTTCAGCACTGTTTTGTGGTTTCTCAGCTAACCAATCACCCACCAATAATGGCAAAGCGAATAATTGCTGCCAGCGATAGGCCACCTCAGCATCAGTTAAGTC
>NZ_JAUOPX010000091.1:0-1987 GCF_030547455.1 Motilimonas sp. 1_MG-2023
CGCTTCTAAGTCTCCCACCTATCCTACACATGTAGGGTCAATGTTCACTGCCAAGCTATAGTAAAGGTTCACGGGGTCTTTCCGTCTAGCCGCGGGTACACAGCATCTTCACTGCGATTTCAACTTCACTGAGTCTCGGGTGGAGACAGCGTGGCCATCATTACGCCATTCGTGCAGGTCGGAACTTACCCGACAAGGAATTTCGCTACCTTAGGACCGTTATAGTTACGGCCGCCGTTTACCGGGGCTTCGATCAAGAGCTTCGTCCGAAAACTAACCCCATCAATTAACCTTCCGGCACCGGGCAGGCGTCACACCGTATACGTCATCTTACGATTTTGCACAGTGCTGTGTTTTTAATAAACAGTTGCAGCCACCTGGTATCTTCGACCAGCGTCAGCTTAGGGAGCAAGTCCCATCACCAACACCGGCGTACCTTCTCCCGAAGTTACGGTACCATTTTGCCTAGTTCCTTCACCCGAGTTCTCTCAAGCGCCTTGGTATTCTCTACCCGACCACCTGTGTCGGTTTGGGGTACGATTCGATGTTATCTGAAGCTTAGAGGCTTTTCCTGGAAGTATGGCATCAATGACTTCATCACCTTAGTGACTCGACATCGTGTCTCAGCGTTAATAAAGACCCGGATTTACCTAAGTCTTCCGCCTACGCACTTGAACCAGGACAACCGTCGCCTGGCCCACCTAGCCTTCTCCGTCCCCCCATCGCAATAACACCAAGTACGGGAATATTAACCCGTTTCCCATCGACTACGCCTTTCGGCCTCGCCTTAGGGGTCGACTCACCCTGCCCCGATTAACGTTGGACAGGAACCCTTGGTCTTCCGGCGTGCGGGTTTTTCACCCGCATTATCGTTACTCATGTCAGCATTCGCACTTCTGATACCTCCAGGATGCCTTACAGCTTTCCCTTCAACGGCTTACAGAACGCTCCTCTACCATGCATGCAAGCATGCATCCGTAGCTTCGGTGACTAGCTTAGCCCCGTTACATCTTCCGCGCAGACCGACTCGACCAGTGAGCTATTACGCTTTCTTTAAAAGATGGCTGCTTCTAAGCCAACTTCCTGGCTGTCTGAGCCTTTCCACATCGTTTCCCACTTAGCTAGTACTTTGGGACCTTAGCTGACGGTCTGGGTTGTTTCCCTTTCCACGACGGACGTTAGCACCCGCCGTGTGTCTCCCGTGATTGCACTCATTGGTATTCGGAGTTTGCATCGGGTTGGTAAGTCGGGATGACCCCCTAGCCGAAACAGTGCTCTACCCCCAATGGTGAGACACGAGGCGCTACCTAAATAGCTTTCGAGGAGAACCAGCTATCTCCCGGTTTGATTGGCCTTTCACCCCCAGCCACAAGTCATCCGCTAATTTTTCAACATTAGTCGGTTCGGTCCTCCAGTACCTGTTACGGCACCTTCAACCTGCCCATGGCTAGATCACCGGGTTTCGGGTCTAATCCTAGCAACTATGGCGCCCAGTTAAGACTCGGTTTCCCTACGGCTCCCCTATGCGGTTAACCTTGCTACTAAAATTAAGTCGCTGACCCATTATACAAAAGGTACGCAGTCACGGAACAAGTCCGCTCCCACTGCTTGTACGTACACGGTTTCAGGTTCTATTTCACTCCCCTCACAGGGGTTCTTTTCGCCTTTCCCTCACGGTACTGGTTCACTATCGGTCAGTCAGGAGTATTTAGCCTTGGAGGATGGTCCCCCCATATTCAAACAGCATTTCACGTGTGCCGTCCTACTCGATTTCACTTTAAAGGCATTGTCGTGTACGGGACTATCACCCTGTATCGTGGCACTTTCCAGAGCCTTCCACTAACACCTATAAAGCTTAAGGGCTAATCCGGGGTCGCTCGCCGCTACTGCCGGAATCTCAATTGATTTCTTTTCCTCGGGGTACTTAGATGTTTCAGTTCTCCCGGTTCGCCTCACATGCCTATGTATTCAACATGTGATACCTGTA
>NZ_JAUOPX010000092.1:0-1970 GCF_030547455.1 Motilimonas sp. 1_MG-2023
TTAATAAGCAAAATTAACTTTGAATTCTTGCTAAAAGCTTGCCAACTACGAAACACTTGAACAATATATGTGCACTTGATTACACATTTATCTGCACCTTTAGTTGCTGTTTATTTTCTGTTCAAAGTGGAATCCCGCCCTGCCTAGGCACCTACCTTACCTCGAAGGTCACTGTCCCGTTCAGGTTTTGAGTAAGACAAACAGTTTAACTCATTAACACCATTACCCCTGTTGTGCTTGCTCTTTACGTATCAAAACTCATACCTTAATAAACCGACACCTAGTTCGCGGCCTTGCACGCCTTACTCATGTCGTACGCTTCCCCACGACTCATCACCACAAAGACCATTCGAGCCATTTTATTGGCTAAGGCAACCGTCACTTTACAAATGTGATGGCGTTGTTTGAGTTGTTGTAGCCATAGGCTCAGTGCGTCGTCTTTTTTATCACACCAATTCACTACCGCTCTAGAGCAATGGATCAGTAACTGCCTTAATGTTTGATTACCGCGTTTCGTTATTTTACCGAGCCGATTGGTCGTGCCGTTGCTATATTGCGAGAGCGTTAGCCCTAGCCATGCGGCTAGTTGCCGTCCATTTTTAAAATCATTGATGTCATTAATACTGGCCAATAATGTCGATGCCACGATTGGGCCTACACCTGGGATAGTCAGTAGCAAAGGATACTGTGGCATAGATTGAGCAAGGGTTGATATTTCAAGTGTCACTTGCTCGGTCTGTGTGTCTAAATGCAGCTGGAATTCATAAAGACGGCGAATAAACCCCTTAGCGACAGTGGTTAGGCCGCTTTCATCGTCTTCTAAAATCAAGGGGATGACGACCATCAATTTGTGTCGGGTTTTCGCGATAATCAGGCCATATTCAGCAAGGAAACCTCGCAGTTGATTACCGTTTGCAGTGCGGTTGTCAATCAAACGATCACGAATGCGAAGCAAAGATTGAATGTCTTGTTGCTCGACGGTTTTGGGTCGCAACAGACTCACTTTTGGCCGACCGGCCGCCTCACCAATGGCTCTGCCCAGAAATTAGCGCTGTAACAGGCTTCCATCACGACCAATGTAGGCTCGCATTGCCTGAGTGTATGGAGTAGCTCAGAACACTTGAGTTTGCGGTTAAAAGCAATCGTATTATCAGGATTAAAGGCAGCGACTTGAAAGACAGTTTTTGCCAAATCAATACTAATGAGTTTATATTTCATAGTGGTCACCTCGAGTCAGATTATGTTCACCTAAATCATGGCACATTGCTATGCCGAGGGGACCATCTCAGCACCTTTAGTTGAGCTATACTGGCGACAGATCATCATTAGCTGAGTGCAGTCGCTCTACGTTGTAATTCTTCATGTAAGCGGCCACATCTTGCTTCATAAATTCCCTTGTTGGCTGCTGATTAACTTTGAATAGCCAATCGTGTTTTAAACTGCCAAAAAGCGCTCTACAACGGCATTATCCCAACACGCACCCACATCCCCCATACTAGATCTTATTCAGTAGCTCGCTAGCAATTTAGGGAATTGCTTGCTGGTATATTGTGAGCCGCGATCGCTGTGAAACACCACCCCATGCGGTGGCTGTCGCAGATTGTAAGCTTTCATTAATGCCCTACTTATCAAATCCGTCGTCATGCGTTTGTCGATGTGCCAGCCTACGATGCGACGCGAATATAAATCCATCACAATGGCTAAGGGCATCGGGGCGGCCATCCGCCAGCCTTCACCTGTTTTTAAGTAAGTCACATCGCCGTGCTGGCTGGCCAGCATCATTTAAGCCTAAGTAAAATCAGGCAACTTCTGTTAGACCAATATGGTACGACATTTTCAATTGGAGCACTTTCAGAAGTGCAAGGGCGTGTTAGCTCAATGCTAACACCTGTACATCAAGCATTGAAAGCGCACATCCAAAAAGCGCCGCTCATTCATGCCGATGAAACCACACATGCGCGTAATGATGA
>NZ_JAUOPX010000093.1:0-1960 GCF_030547455.1 Motilimonas sp. 1_MG-2023
AGCCAATGGTGATCTGTCACCAGTGGAGTTTGAAAATTCTCAACTAAAGGTGTCCAGTTTTGGTTGACCAGAACAGGTTATCGAGCGAGAGGTCATGGGTGCCGGTATCGCGACACCTATTTTTATTTGTTGGTTTTATACATCTAGCTTTTTAATAATACGAGCAGGATTTCCCGCGACAAGAGTATTTTTAGGAACGGACTTTGTGACAACTGAATTGGCTGCCACTATAGAATTTTCACCAATTTCTACCCCCTTGAGTATAAGGGAGTTCATTCCAACCCATACATTATTTCTAATAATAATTGGTGAGCTCTCAGGTGGCTCTCTTCTCTTCATAACATCAATTGATGTACGGTGAGAATCGTTATCAACTATTTTACAGCCTGGGCCAAACATACAGTTATCTTCAATTGAAACCTGAGTTCGACAATGAATCCTAGTTCCATTTAGAAGGCAATTATTACCTATAGATATTTTTGAATCCTTACAGTGTGCCTGTAAGCCTGTTTTAAAGGGTTCCCCATCAGGGAAAGAGTTCAAGTTAACATTGTTGCCAATTTTAATGTTACCAATATTCGAAATAATGACTGATTTACCTTTCAATTTTGAGCCGTAAGTCACTCCATGTAAACTAAGCCTTACTCTCAAAAGTAGTATCCCTGGTAATTTAAAAAATTTTTTAAATATCACATATATTCCTTATATATCTAGCATCCTATTGTATTACTTCTAATACACTTGCTTAATTTTGATTAGCTCTATTTATAACTCATTGCTGCTAGCTAACTTCTTCAATCGTAGGGTAGTAACGCAAGCTCACAGTATGCTGAGGAGTAACTTGATATCGAAAAATCAAGATACGTAAACTTCGTAAACTATACATCAAATTGTTAAAGGGGGCTTGTGAATAAAGTATGAATCTTGGCTGCGCTAGAATTGTACATTTTGAAACACGGCGTTGAGACTGTAGAATTGCCCTTTTTTAAGAAAAACTGTAGTGCTCAACTAAAACTGGCCACCTCGTTATAAGTTTTGAAGTATTCTGCTTCAGCCTTTTGTGGCGATAGCCCCTTGTTAAACTGGTGAGGCCTGTACCGATTAAATAACCGGTAATGTACCTGTTAATCGATTCAATACCCGCTGCAAATGACTGATAACCTGACATTGGCATCCATTCGGTTTTAAAACTTCTGAAAAACGTTCTGTGGGTTGCGCTCACACCTTTCGCGTCATACTTCGACCGCGATGATGTAGCTGCCCATTGGCTTTTAATACCCGATAAAACGTCGATTCAGAGCCTTAATACTTATTATTATCTAATAGCGCTGGCACGATTTGTGACGGTGGTAAACTGGCAAATTTACTCAAGTTACACACCTCAATAATCTTTGCTTGCTCGGCTTCCGTTGGCTTGTTCGCCGGTGTCGGACGGACCGCATCCGGCCGCTTATCGGCGGTGATTCTGCCATCGCGATACCAGCGCCGATAGGTACGTAAAGTGATCCCCGCTTCACGGCAAGCAACATTGAGCCGAGCGCCAGACTGATTTGCCTCTTGTATCCATGACACGTATTTTGTGCGCAGTGGGAATGAGGTTAGTCGTCTTCGCTGTCGCTCTCCCAAAGCGCATTTAACTTTTTTCGCAGCACCAAGATCGCCGCGGTTTCAGCTAGCGCCTTTTCTTTTTCGCGTAGCTCGCGTTTTAACTGTTTTATTTCTTTCTTATCTGCCTGCCGCTGACGTTTCACTTCAATTTCATGTTCGCGAGAGCTCATAAAACCTCTAAGTGAATCAGCTTTCCAAGCTTTAACTTAGTCAACATAGAGCCCTTTTTCACGGCAATATTCACTTAATTCGGCTTCGTTTAAACTGGCAGTTTCAATGTAACCTTTCACCAGCCCCCTCTTGAAATTTATATGTGATCCAAATCGACTGATCTAAAAATCGTGCTTGAAGG
>NZ_JAUOPX010000094.1:0-1880 GCF_030547455.1 Motilimonas sp. 1_MG-2023
AGGACATCCAGTGCGCCGAGCTAAATCGGTAGAAGATTGGAGGTGAAAGCCCTCTGACTGGTAAGACCTAGCAAGTCGCCAGTACCCCGAGTCATGGGCGGCGTGCCGTGAGGCACGCGGTTAAGCGTTGACAGGGGAAGCCATAGGCTAAGTATTGAGCTGCGTAATCACCCTTTATGTGTGTTGACCTTGTTGGATGAAGGGGAAAGCAATATAGACCTGAGGCGTTATGCGAGTTTCAGGCTAACACATCGCAGTCGTAGACCTTACGCATGTGGTGATGTCTTTTATGCGGAACTCGGGAGGTCTTGTCGTTAGCTTGCGGAGCAGGCAGCAACTAGGAAGCGAAAGTGCATAGCTAGTTGCCATTAACGGCAAGAAGTCGGATCCATTCATAGTAGTGAGGAAGCAGACGAACAATCATGGTCAGTGTTAAACGCATTACCCTTGAGAGGAGTCCGTGGAGCGAAGGGATGGAACAAAGAGAAAGTCGATCAACAGGCGTACGACCATGACTCAGAGCATGGAGCATCTGCGTGACTCGTTGACTCGACTAGGTGACGCCGCAAGGCGGCACAAAGATCTGCAATTCAATAATTTACTGCACCATATTACCCTTGATTGCTTGTTTCAGGCGTTCTACCACCTGAACAAACAAGCGGCGAAGGGCGTGGACGAACAGGACTGGCATAGCTACGCCGAAGGGCTAGCTCAGCATTTGCCACGTCTGCATCAGCAAGTGCAATCGGGGCGCTATCGAGCACAGGCGATCAAACGCGTGTGGATTCCCAAAGCGGACGGCTCACCGCGACCGATTGGCATTACCAGTATCGAAGACAAAATTGTGCAGCAGGCGGTGGTCTGGGTGCTCGAAGCCATTTATGAGCAAGACTTTCTTGGCTTTAGTTATGGTTTTCGCCCAAATCGCAGTCAGCACCAAGCGCTCGATGCGGTATACATGGCCATTAGCGTGAAAAAGGTGGGGTGGATCATTGATGCCGACCTCAAAGCCTTTTTCGATACGCTCAACCATGACTGGATGACGAGGTTCTTGGAGCATCGTATTGCAGATCGGCGTGTTTTACGGTTAATCAAAGGATGGTTAACCGCGAAAGTACAGGATGGTAAACAGAGCCAAAAGAGCAGCCTTGGCACACCGCAAGGCGGTGTCATTTCGCCTTTGCTTGCCAATATCTATCTGCACTATGTGCTGGATTTATGGGTACAGCAATGGCGTAAACGGCGCAGCTGTGGTGACGTGTACATAGTGCGCTATGCCGATGATTTTATCATTGGCTGCCAATATCGCGATGATGCAGAAGGGCTGTTGCATGCAATTAAGCAACGCTTTGCCAAATTTGCGCTGAGTCTCAACGAGCAGAAAACCAAGCTGATAGAGTTTGGTCGCTTTGCCCGTCAAAACCGCGCGCAACGCGGCCAAAGCAAGCCTGATACCTTTGACTTCTTAGGGTTTACCCACGTGTGTGGCGAAGCACTATCAAGTGGCAAGTTCATGCTCAAACGGTACACCATTAAGAAGAAAGCGCGGGCTTTTCTTGCGCGGGTAAAACTCTTTATCCGCAATGGCATTTGCTACTCACCCTATGCGGTGGGGAATAAGCTAAAGCAAATCCTAACGGGGTACTTTAACTACTTTGCCATACCGGGAAATCAAGCGCGTATCGGCATGATACGCACCGAGGTTTGCAAATATTGGCTGAGAACCCTCAGAAGGCGGAGCCAAAAAGGACGAACGTTCAGTTGGCGCCGACTCAAAGGATTAGTGATGCTATTTATCCCGCATACTCGAGTGAGGCACCCGTACCCGAACCAACGGTTAGTAGTTAAATAATGCAGTCACCTTAGACTCAATGTAGGAG
>NZ_JAUOPX010000095.1:0-1862 GCF_030547455.1 Motilimonas sp. 1_MG-2023
TTTATTTGTTTTCATAAGTACCTCAATGGTGATTGTACTTACTTAGTGGTGTGTCTAAAAGTAGTGGTAGGGATCAGAATGATGAAACGGGTGGCCGTGACTTACCGTCTGTTTGATGTTTATTTATACAGGTGTAATGGAGTTTAGCTGGTTTTGCCAAATTTTGGTGCGGTAAATAAATAGTAAAAGTCTCGCTTTGTTCACACCTTATTTCTAACACTTTGATATATAATCACAAAATGAATCAGCTGAATTCTTTATGGGGCCAAATTTGATCTCGGTAAATACTAGGCTCCCTTTGTTTTCCCCTGTGTTGCTTGTTACGGTTAACAAAAGAGCATTTAACTGGCTGAATATTATTAATTTATTTTATGCGGAATGACGATTTTCGTGCGGTAAAGTACGTATAAATACTAAAGCGTTAAGTGTACTAGGTGGGTATGGATAGAATTTATAGCATCAGACATTTTGGGTTATTTTCGAAACCATTTCTAACTATTAAAAACAATGGATTTATCTATAGAGATAACTTGTATACGCATGATGATATCAAAGCCATAAGAACATCCGGCGGACGTGGACAACCTCTTCGCATGGGTGTACAGCTTAACGATGGAAAATTGATTTTAATTAATGCAGCCGCACTAGAGCTAAGTGGCGTTAAAGCTAAGACAGGTTTCTTTTCCGGTAACAACGTAGTATTTGAAGAGCTCAGGGAATATTTTGAAAGTCCGCACACTTAACAAACGCAGTCTGTCGGAACGCCTTTCCGTTCCTTCGTCACTACAAGGCGTCCGCAGCTGCGGGCGTTGAGGCTGTAGAATTTCTCTTTTTTTAAGAAATATAGCCTGTTTTATGGGTTCCAAATGCATTACCTATTGTCTTAAAAGCGCTTAGGATTGATTGCTGGGTCCCGTTTTTTAGTCAAATCTGGCTGTTGGAGTTATTCTACAGTCTCGTTAGGTGTACTTATGGTTGAGCATGAGCAATTGTTAAAATTCGCTAAAGACGACGATGATGTTTGCGTCATGCTTTACATAGCGAAAGTCGGTGTTTCAATAGACTGGAAGAATTATTCACCCGATGAAGTTTTGTATATACCTGAAGAAATATTTGATTCTGTTGGACGAGATTTTATTGGGAAGATCGGTGGTGAACAGTATTATGGAAAGACCACACTGGATAATGAACATATAGAGTTATTGTGTAGCGAACGTGAATCATCAAAATATTCTGACAAGTATCTCAATACACTAACGGAAATCCGTAAATTTATTGATTATGGTTTACGTTTTAAAGACTCTCATTATTTAGCATTTGAGGGGCCATAGCACCTAACAAGGCGCTGCTCAAGTGATGGGACAGCCATCTTTTTTGCGTTACTAAATTTTATTTAAAGATAAATTCTACAGGCTCGTTATGTGCCAGAGGGGCTCCAATGATCAAGTTCGTAATTGGGTTTGCTATTATTCTTTCTTTAATTTGTATGTTTTTAGCTGCAGCACCTTTCACTCCTGCGGTAGGTATTTCATTTCTTTTGCTACTACTCGCGGGTTTCATCGGTTATAAAGGCTTTCTTCAGTCGGGTTTAGTTTTGTTATTAATTAACACCCTTGCGATTATTGGTAGCCCTAGCTCTGATATATCCACTGGAAATACACTTATGTTCTTACCAATACTTTTCATCATTTCATTTGGTGGTGTTTTATTAGGTGTAAGAAAGCTGCTCAGTAAAACAGGCACATAAGCTTATTTTTACCTCTAGTCTCATCCCACATAGATTTGAGGACATCCAGTGCGCCGAGCTAAATCGGTAGAAGATTGGAGGTGAAAGCCCTCTGACTGGTAAGACCTAGCAAGTC
>NZ_JAUOPX010000096.1:0-1836 GCF_030547455.1 Motilimonas sp. 1_MG-2023
TCAAATTTAATCGGCATAGGATAAGAATGACACCAGAAAAGGATCGCTCAAGGGATATTTAAGATCGAGTGACAGTGATTACGACAAAAATTTTGTGTGTCAATCTGCTCCTGCAAATACATATAAGATCACGATCGCTCTTAGGTGTCAAATAAACCTATTGATTGCTTAAAAAACGTTCGCGATCTTGCCCTGCCTCGTGATACCTTCACTTGTTTTTTGGCAATGCTACCCAAGCTCCATCTACTTTGGTCAATATAATAAGAACTTCCCATTCCCCTGTTTTTCTGGACTTACCCAAAACTGCACTCATTTCTTTATCTTTGAATTTTTCATCACCTGATTGAAAGTTAAATAAATCGACAGAGCTATAAGGACCAGAATGCGCAGCAGGTACGGTTACATAAAACCCAGAGTCTTTATTGACCCCTTCGTATTCACCTCGTTCAAAAGCAACCTGTATTGCTTCCGACTGGGGGACGATTGAACAACCAGTTTGTAGCAGTACAAGACTAACAATAAACACTAAAGTTTTCATATTTACTCTTCTCCTATTTCATCGTTTATATATTGTAATATTTCACCTGGCTGACAATTTAATTCCTTGCATATTGAATTTAAGGTTGTCAATCTAATAGCTTTTGCCTTTCCTGTTTTTAGAATTGAAATATTTTGTTCGGTAATACCTACTCGCGAAGCAAGTTCATTCGACTTCATTTTTCGCTTCGCAAGCATTACATCTAAATTAACAACAATAGTCATATTGTATATTTCTGTTCTTCTTTTATGATTGCTGCTTCTTTCATGATCCAGGAAATAATAACAATAACTGATCCGGAAACCAAAATAGCAATATCTGAAAATTCAAATTGGAGGACTATCATTCGCTCACCATACTGATTTCCAAAAGTTAATACAGCACTAATAAATGCTATAAAAATTAATTTGGCCGCTACCCAACCAATCAGGCTATAACCAAACCGCAAAATATATTCAGCATTTTTATGAGAAAAAACAATTTTTTTTCTATAAAGTTTGAATAGATTTTTTAGGTTGAATATTCCATATAAGGCTGGAATGGCTAAGATCAAGCTTACGACTAAACCGAAAAACAAAATCATTGCGGAAAGTGGCTTATTAACTGGAACCGGAAGCAACTGGTCTGTAAAACCAACTGGCAAGTGATTAAAAAACGCCCAATATATTGAAATAATTAATGGAATACTAAAAATCAAAAAATTTAATATGGATTGAAATGTGCCACTAACACGCTGCAGTCGACTTGTATTTTCGCTAGCACTACTCATGACCTATGACCTATGATTGAAAAGACCAGTCAAGAATAAATTTTTTTAACTCGAAAAGCAATATATAATTATCGTTTATCAATAAATTCATGCTCGCTTACTCTAGCTCTACCCTAATTTGCTAGCCAGCTTTTTGGGCAACTATAAATACTGACTCATAGCTAGCCTGTACTGGACAACCAAAAATGGACATATATGGTCACCTCGGTTTTAGCAAGGGCAATGCGTCCTCTTTCTGTTGTTTTTTACTAAATAAATGCGCTTGTCGTTTTTCACCTTTCACAGCAGGTTTTTAGCTACTAATGGTTCGCGGTCTTGCGACATATATCCGGCGTCAGTTGCGCCCTAATGAGATCCAAATTGACGTCTTACCCTCCTAGGCACCCAGGGTGCTGACGGATTCCCTCATAATTTAAGCATCGCTGTTTGATGGATCACCCGTATATATTCGTAGATTGCCCACTGTATATCTGCGCTACTTATTCGGTGGTCCCGCCGCCTTAGCACCTCTTTTGCGAGCCGTGTTATT
>NZ_JAUOPX010000097.1:0-1655 GCF_030547455.1 Motilimonas sp. 1_MG-2023
ATCCTTCAAGCACGATTTTTAGATCAGTCGATTTGGATCACATATAAATTTCAAGAGGGGGCTGGTGAAAGGTTACAGGTTACCGGCCACATCATATTGATATTGGCGCTGCTGTTTGATGGTAGCACTGGCACCCATTTGTAGCCGTTGTTGCAGCTGTGCATGTTGGGTTAAGCGGCCTTGCTCATCGTATTGGTACTCACTGGTGAGGGCACCTTGGCTACGTTTGACCTCTTGGCCATGACGAAATAGGTGTTGGGTAAGTACTTCACCGTTAAGGTTAATGCCAGCCAGTTGGCCTTGTTGAAATTCATAGTCAACCTGCTGGCCATCCGGTAATTGCCAGCGTTTAACGCGACCAAGGGGGTTGTAGTCTTAATACTGGCTCGATTATTGCTCCCTCAACTTGCTTAACAAGCAAGATTGAAGTCGCAGACCGTTTAACTGCTGCTTAAATGTAATTGGCGTTAGTTATGCAAAGTTATTTACAAACTCGCTTCTTCCATGAATTTAGCTCGTCATTTAGACAAAAAGAAAGCTGCTTTATTTCTTGGTTTGCAATTGTTCCAAAACCAGGTGATTTATTTTTTACGGCTTCTGCTGCATCAATGAAAATGTAATCCTCATTATTCCTTAACTCTTCTCTTACTTCTGCTGGCATTAATATCCATTTGCCACTTTTTTGTCTATCTAAGTTCCAGTCTATATATTTTGATGATCTCAGTAATATATTTGATAAGATTTTAATAATGTCTTTTTCTTCTGTTTTGTTTTTAAAGATCCATGTTATTACAGGTGGCATATCTGGATCGTAGCCAATAGGGTTTTTAGTTGGGAAAAATGAGTGCCATTTTATAAGTTGAAAAGACTGTAGCGTTTCAATGAATTTGATAGGGCCAATGTCTTCAGTTTTGTTATCTGAATTGTTATTTACCACTTATGCTTCCTTTTGATATGAGGCCTGAGTCTGGGTTATATACTCTATAGCTAATTCCTTGTGGATTCATCTTGCTAAGTAATTTCAAGTAATCTCCAATCGGAATTCCATTATTATGCAGAGCACCATCGTAGATGTACTTACCATCACTGTATACCGCATGGTAACTTTCATTAACACCTGTAATAGTACCCGCTTTGGTTTTTTGTGGATAATTTAAATTTGTATTGTCATTAAAAGGAGGAGAGAATCTTGGTTTTTGGTTTTCATTCGGACTAGTTGGCCAACTTGCTTCCTTAGAGCGGAAAATGGCTACCTTCCCAAGCCCTCCGCTCGTTTGATATAGTTCATCAGCTATTTCTGAGCAATCAACACCATCTCTTAGCTTTTCTCTCGAACCTTGCATTGCATCAACTACTTTTGGATCGCTTGGATATTTTACGTTTGTGGTGCGAAACGTCTCGTTCTCCCCACAACAATCCCCATCCCCTTTTCTCACCGCCAACCCCAACGGATCTATCCATCCAGTTGGATTCGGCACATATTGGTAGTTGTTTAAGCCACCGGCTAAGCCTATGGGATCTAGCGTTAAAAACGCGGCAGTGTTGGGGTTGTAGTAACGGTGGCGGTTGTAGTGTAGACCGGTTTCTGCATCATAATATTGCCCTTGAAATCTAAGAGGGCTGTGCACTTGTTCGATTTCTTGTTTGAGTACGTT
>NZ_JAUOPX010000098.1:0-1563 GCF_030547455.1 Motilimonas sp. 1_MG-2023
GTTCCCCCTGACTCAATTCGAGCTTGATAGACTCCTTTCTGGCTTCACGATTATCGGCCATAAACCCGTTAAAATAAACAATTTTACAATGACTTAATCGAAAATAAAGCCTTATTCACCAAGCGTTAATGGCATAATTTTAATATAATCAATGCCATGAAAAAGACGCCAACTATTAACCCAGAAAGCCAAGATGTTGCCGAGCTACAAGCGATGGTGAAAGCGCTGATGGCGTCGCAAAAACAGAAAGAATCTGAGTGGAAACAAGAGCGCCAGTCGCTACTTGAACAGCTCAAGCTGGCCTTCGACCGCCAGTTCGCTAAACGCTCGGAGGCGTTAAAGCCTTACAATGAATCTCAAGGTGACCTCTTCAACGAAGTGGAATGTGAAGCCGCTAAAGAAGAAGTTGAGGTCACGACGACCACCACGAAGAAACGTGGTAAACGCAAGCCACTTCCAAAGACCTTGCCTCGTGAGGTTATCGAACTTGATTTAGACGACCATGAAAAGCAGTGCGCTTGCTGCCAACATAATCTGCATAAAATCGGTGAAGACCGCAGTGAGAAACTTGAGTTCTCACCAGCGGTGCTCAAAGTGCTGGAATATGTTCGTCCTAAATATGCTTGTCGTCAGTGCGAGCAAACTGAAGACAACCATCGCATCGTTCAAAAGCCAGCGCCGCAAAGCATTATCCCTAAAAGCTTCGCGACAGAAAGTCTGCTTGCCAACATCATCCTTGGCAAATATCAATACGCAATGCCACTGTATCGCCAAGAGTCGCTGTTTACCCAGTCGGGTATCGAACTATCACGCACCACCATGGCAAGGTGGGTTATCCAAGTCAGTGAGAAGTTCAAACCACTCTATGGCGCCCTAAAAGAGCACTTACTTCAACAAGTCGTGGTTCAGGCGGATGAAACGCCGCTCAATGTACTCAAGGAAGATAAGCAATGCTACATGTGGCTCTACTGCTCGGGGGCTGACTCGCCAGGTGCCGCACTGCCCAATGTAAAGAATATCGCCTTGTACGACTATCAAAACAGTCGCGCGAAGGCGTGCCCTGTTGCCTTCTTGGAAGATTATGGTGGTTATCTGCAAACCGATGGCTATGGTGCCTATGATGGGCTTCATCAAGTCACTAATGTTGGCTGCTTGGCGCATGCACGGCGTAAGTTCATGGATGCGAAGAAGCTTCAAGGTAAAGGTAAGACAGGCAAAGCGGATAAAGCGCTGGCCAAAATCCAGAAGCTCTATGGGATAGAATCCCGCTTAAACGGTGAGTCTGCGGAAAAACGCAAAGCAGAGCGTCAACAGCATGCCAAGCCAATACTGGATGAGCTATACGAGTGGATGACAACTCAACAAGTGATGGAGTCTAGCTCGCTGGGTAAGGCGATAAAATACACGCTAGGCCAATGGCCAAAGCTCATTCGCTATATCGATGACGGCCACTTATCTATCGACAATAACCGCGCTGAACGTGCAATTAAGCCGCTGGTTATTGGGAGAAAGAACTGGCTCTTCTCGACCAACCCTAACGGAGCTGAAGCGAGCGCGATGCTT
>NZ_JAUOPX010000099.1:0-1560 GCF_030547455.1 Motilimonas sp. 1_MG-2023
CGTAACCTTTCACCAGCCCCTACTTGATTAAGCCGTGATTAGCTTAAACACATCCGGATACTCACGCTTCTCTATCACTGCCGTCACGATGGTTTCAATCATATTCAAGGCATTGACCCCACGCTTTTTGCTAGTTTCGATCACCGATAATAAACGAGAGCGAAATTTATCGCCGCGATCTGAATTAGTCCCGTAGCAAATTTTCCGCATTATAACGCTACCTCGCAGGCATCGCTCGGCTTCATTATTTGTCAGCGGCGTGCCGCTGTATTGTAAAAATACCCATAAGCCTGTTTCATATTTTAAAATGTGCTGACATCTTCCTGCATAGCGACTAGCTGGGACCTGAGTCCCTTTTTGTAGTAATGCCTTGATAATTTTCCGCAATCGTTGCATTCGCCGTAACCACTGGGGCTCACTGATCTCATCTTGTTCAAACCGATGCTGTGTTCTAAATATGCAACTAACCATTAGAACCAGTTTTGCGCCCAGTCTCGCAGTTAATCCGCCACCGGAATAATCGGCCATTTGTTGCAAGTTGCGTTTAACGTGAGCAAGGCAAAACTGATGCCTTGCGGGGTCTAACCAGTTGTAACTCGCACACTGATCCGTCACGATAACCGATACTGTTTGTTCTCCGAGTAAATGTTTCGCATTATCTTGGCTGCGCGAGAATCGAACATTTTGAAACACGGCATCATCACTCGCCATCAGCCATAACCAGCGTGTTGACTGATCATCATTGCGCGGATGCGTGGTTTCATCAGCATGAATAATCGACGCTTTTTGGATGTGTGCTTTCAACGCCTGATGCACCGGTGTAAGCATGGTGCTGACGCGGCCTTGAACTTCAGATAACGCACCAATCGAAAATGTGGTGCCATATTGATCTTGTAAAAGCTGCCTGATCTTATTCAAGCTTAAATGATATTGCCCCGCAAGAACCGCTATTTGGCTCATTAATCGAGGCCCTATTTGTCCTGATGGTGCATCGCTGGGCAGTTGGCCTTGGCTCACGACACTGCAGCAATCGCAGCGACCATGAAACAATTGATATTCGGTAATATCAAAGGTTTGCGGTGGCAACTCAAACACTTGATGACGACGTGAAGGGGTTGCGTTAACAACCACGTCACCACCACAGTGACGGCAGTGCGGCTCAGGCGGGCAAAGAACGACGTTATCGGAAGGTTTAAGCTTGCTTAGTGGTCGTCGATGCCCTGTGTGTCCAGGTTGAGCGCCAGCCGAATGTCGGCTACGAGGCGCTTGAGCTTTTTTCGCTCAGCTTTTACCTCCGGTGAATCTTTAGAAGGTGAGCTCGAAGAATTGCGTGAGCTGGTCGCAAGTTTGTCTTCGTAGTCACGCAGCTTATCCCACAGCTCTTTGATGAGTGCGTTGGCATCATGGATGTCCTCAACGTGAGGCGCATCTTGGATGAACATCGATTTCTTTTTCATGGCGCATGATGTTGGCAGGCTGGAGGGATCCTTCAAGCACGATGGTTAGATCAGTCGATTTGGATCACATATTAATTTCAAGAGGGGGCTGGTGAAAGGTTAC